>NZ_JBXKMX010000239.1:0-4235 GCF_056992975.1 Ectobacillus sp.
CACAATAGTTTTTAAATGCTTGCGGTAATTTTGTAGACCAAAGCACCGTCAAGTTTGGTTCCGGAGCAGGTCCTAAATTCGTTAAAGTATGAAGAAAACGGAACGAGTTTTTCGTCACAAGTGGACGTCCATCTAAGGCAACACCGCCAATGGATTCTGTTACCCAAGTTGGATCACCTGAAAATAGTTCATTATAATCGGGTGTTCTTGCAAATTTCACGAGACGGAGCTTCATAATGAAATGATCGACTAGTTCTTGTGCCGCTTCTTCTGTTAATGTTCCGTTTTGTAAATCACGTTCTACATAAATATCAAGGAATGTTGACGTACGTCCTAAGCTCATAGCAGCCCCGTTTTGCTCTTTAATAGCAGCAAGATAAGCAAAGTATAGCCATTGAAAAGCCTCACGAGCAGTTGTTGCGGGTTTTGATATATCAAATCCATAGGAAGCTGCCATTTTCTTTAATTCAGACAAAGCACGATATTGTTCAGAAATTTCCTCACGAAGACGTATAACTTCTTCACTCATTGTTTTTGATGTATTTTCAAAATCATATTTCTTCTCTTCCATCAGACGATTTACACCATACAGCGCAACCCGGCGATAATCACCGATAATACGTCCACGCCCGTATGCATCAGGTAGCCCTGTTATAATAGCTGATTTTCGTGCCGCCTTCATTTCAGCTGTATATACGTCAAATACGCCTTGGTTATGTGTCTTTCGCCAATCTCGAAAAATTTGACTTATATCTTCTCTCACTTTAAAGCCATATGATTCACATGCTTGTTCGGCCATACGAATGCCGCCAAAAGGTTGAAGAGAACGCTTACAAGGTTCATCTGTTTGAAAACCAACAATAGCTTCTAATTCTTTATTTAAATAACCAGGATTATGAGAGACAATCGTTGATACGATTTCAGTATCCATATTTAAAACGCCATCACTTAGTCTTTCTAATTGAGTAAGCCCCATTACTTGCGCCCACAACGTTTTCGTTGCATCGGTAGCTTCTGTTAGGAATGATTCATCCCCGTTGTATGCATTCATATTTTGTAATATAAAATCACGAACATTAATTTCACGTTTCCAAGTTGTACCTTTAAAGCTTTGCCAAGCATCTTGCACTTTTTCTACCAGTTGAGTCATCTCAATCTCCTCCATTCCATTCGTAAAGGACAAGGCGTTTGATATACAGATTTCATTATTAGCATACTATTTGAATCAAAGCAATTACACTCTTAGATGTGAAACATCTGTGAATGATTTCACAAATAAGTACCCATTTTTAAAACGAGAAAGATGCACCAAAGGCGCATCTTTCTCGTTTAATTTGACTGAAAGCTAACATATCTCGGATTTGCATTAATCCATTCATTTCCTCCTACGTTATACCAGCCATTTTTCTCACTAAAGACAATATACTTTTCTCCCTTGTTCACTGTTTTAACAATTCTTCCAGTCATATTTGGCGTTGCACGTACATTAAGATTACGGACAAGAATCGTTGCTACTCCAGTCACATTTGGTACAGGTGCACTCGTACCGCTAGGAACCAATGAGACATAGGCGCTATTAGCGCTGATCCATTCATTTCCTCCTACGTTGTACCAACCGTTTTGTTCATAATACACTTGATAGGCTTCTCCTTTATATACAACCTTCACGATACTACCATTTATGCTAGGGGCTGAACGAACATTTAATGCATCAACTAGGATTGTAGCAATGCCGGAAGTAGCCTGTGCTGGAGGTATAGTGGTTTGTCCATTAGGTGTAAATGTAACGTATTGAGGCTTTGCACTAATCCACTCATTTCCACCTACGTTATACCAGCCATTTTGTTCGCTATATACGATATAGGCTCCCCCCTTATTCACCACTTTCACAATGGAGCCATTTAAGCTCGGCTGGGTGCGAACATTTAATGAATCAACTAGAACCGTGGCAATTCCTATTCCATTTGGAGATGGCTGCGGTACTGGTGCGGGGCTGCCGCCTCCGCTTGATGCGGTAAATTCATTCACTACGTCTTGTACCAAATTAGAAAAAGTACGTCCTGTATACCGCAATGCGTTCGACGGATCCTCTCTTCTCGAAGGATCAAGTTCTTCATGTCCTATAATACTAGTGCTAGGATCTAACCCAAATCGATAGCAAATATACGCAAGAACCCACACGTAACGCTTGTAAGCCTCCTCGTTATCGATTGATCCATTATCTGAAAAGCAAAGTTCCACTCCAATTGCCGCATCATTTGCATCCACACCATAGCGCTCATTATCACCCGTTACATCATACCGCACATGCCACGCTTTTTCCGGTGCATTAGTCAAGGCAGGAATACATTCTATGATTTGCTTATCATCTACAAATAAATGAGCAGAGGCACTCATTTCATTACGAGAACTTTCATAGTAGCTTACATTTTGTGCTGCAGTTGAATTCGTATTTCCTGTATCGTGCGCGACAATAAATACAACTTTTTGAATTAAGATGCCCGATCTCCGTAAACTAGGTGCCGTTAAATACTGTGGAATCACATTATACTTCATTGAAAATCCCATTCTTTCTCCTCCTTACTAGTAGGTAAAGCATGTACTACATGCTTTCATACTAGAAATAAAGTACAACTCATGAAATTGGGAAAGAATATTAGTTTCCCTCTAGCAGTATATTCAAACTTTATTTAATATCTAATACACCCTCGAAAATGGACACTATATGACGCCTTTCTTTATAACGTTATTCTTTTTTTGGATAGCTACATAGTATTTGTTCCAAACTAACCCTATTCCATACTAAGGAGTGAAGAGTATGCGTAAAACCAAAATTGTTTGTACGATTGGACCAGCTAGTAGCACCTTAGAAAAATTGAAAGAGTTAATCCAAGCTGGCATGAATGTAGCACGTCTAAACTTTTCCCACGGTACTTATGAGGAGCATGGTGCACGTATTGAAATGATCCGTCGTGCTTCGTTACAAACCGGAATTACTGTTGCCATTTTATTAGATATCAAGGGGCCTAAAATTCGAACACACGAGTTTGTTGGGGGTGAAACACGGTTAGAGGATGGTTCAACTGTCATTGTTTCTATGACTAAAGTGCTAGGCACAGCAGAACGCTTTTCTATTACATATGAGGGACTGTATGATGATGTAGCAATCGGCTCCCGCCTTCTACTCGACGATGGATTATTAGAATTAGAAGTAGTTGACAAGAAAAACCATGAACTACAAACCACCGTCATTCACGGTGGAATCTTGAAAGATCATAAAGGCATGAATGTTCCAGATGTCGACATCCGTCTTCCCGGTGTAACGGAAAAAGATATGCAAGACATTCTATTTGGTATTTCACAGCATGTAGATTACATTGCAGCTTCGTTTATTCGAGATGCTTCAGATGTTCTAAATATTAAGCATATTTTACAAGAACATCAGGCATCTGCCATTCGTGTCATTCCAAAAATAGAAAATAAGCAAGGGGTGCAACATATCGATTCTATTCTTGATGTTGCTGATGGGCTGATGGTTGCTAGAGGAGATTTGGGGATCCAAATGCCCGCAGAAGAAGTCCCCCTCATCCAGAAGATGTTAATTCAAAAGTGTAACACTGTTGGCAAGCCCGTTATAGTCGCTACACAAATGCTAGACTCTATGCAAAAGAATCCTAGACCAACTAGGGCAGAAGCATCTGATGTGGCAAACGCCGTACTAGATGGTAGTGATGCGATTATGCTCTCTGGTGAAACAGCGGTAGGCCTCTATCCAGTTGAATCTGTTCAAACGATGCACCGCATTGCCCTTTCTACAGAGGTATCGCTTGATTATGAAAAGCAGCAACGAAACCGGATGAAATTTAATACACCTCAAATCACAGAAGCCATTGGACAATCCGTATCACATACTGCTCTATCACTCAATATAAACGCCATACTTGCACCGACGAAGAGTGGGTACACAGCAAGAATGATTTCGAAATACCGCCCGAAAGCACCCATTATCGCTCTAACTTCAGATGAAGTGGTCCAAAGACAACTGGCACTGATATGGGGCGTCACCGCAATTCTAACAAAGCCTGTAGCATCAACAGATGAAATGTTACAGCTAGCAGTAGAAGAAGCAAAAAAAGCTGCACATATTGCAAATGGTGATACCATTATCATTACAGCTGGTGTTCCTATTGAAAAAGTTGGTACTACGAATTTGATGAAAATTCAAATTGTATAAT
>NZ_JBXKMX010000240.1:0-3183 GCF_056992975.1 Ectobacillus sp.
ATCCATCCAATTTCACTTTTATAATAGGTTTGATACACGTATATCTCTCCTCATTATTTCATTGTTTTCATTATAACATTCTCTAATCTTAAAAATGGAACGTATATAAGGAATAGTGGTAGAATAAATAATATTATGACAAGGAGGTATTATATGACTTCTCTTCTCTTTTCACCCTATTCAATTAAAGATGTAACACTAAAGAATCGGATCGTTATGTCTCCAATGTGTATGTATTCTTCAAACAAGCAAGATGGTACTGTTACTTCTTTTCATCAAGTTCACTATGCCTCGCGTGCAGCTGGCCAAGTTGGACTGATAGTAACTGAGGCAACCGCTGTTTCCGAAGAGGGGCGTATTTCAAATGCAGATTTAGGTATTTGGAGTGATGAGCATATTAATGGTTTACATAAACTAACTTCTCTTATTCATGACTATGGTACAAAAGTAGCCATTCAACTCGCACATGCAGGTAGAAAGGCAATTCTTGACACGCCGTCCATCGCCCCTTCAGCGATTCCTTTTAACAACCAAATGAAAACACCAGTTGAAATGACTATACCTTCCATTGAAAGAACGGTACAAGCCTTTCGTGAAGGAGCTATTCGCTCAAAAAAGGCCGGATTTGATATTATTGAATTACATGCAGCACATGGCTATTTAATTAACGAATTTTTATCTCCGCTTTCCAATAAACGGACAGATACCTATGGAGGAACTGCTGAAAATCGTTATCGATTTTTGCGTGAAATAATCAGCGCTGTGAAAGAGGTATGGGAAGGCCCTCTGTTTGTTCGAATTTCAGCAAATGATTATCATCCGGATGGATTACATATTGAGGATTACGTAATATATGCACAAATGATGAAGGAGCAGGGTGTAGATGTAATTGACTGTAGCTCAGGTGCTGTGGTACCGGCACATATTGATGTATTTCCTGGCTACCAAGTTCCCTATGCAGAGGAAATAAAACGAGGAGCGACCATTGCAACAGGAGCAGTCGGCCTTATTACGAGTGGAACACAAGCTGAAAAAATTTTAGCTGACCAACAAGCTGATCTCATATTTATTGGCCGCGAGTTACTGCGAAATCCTTACTTTGCTCGCACTGCTGCAAATGAACTTGGTTTCGAGCTTTCTGAGCCAAAACAATACGAACGTGCTCCCGGCATACGTAAACAGTAAAAAATAGTGAATAGGAAAGAGGCCAGATATAGTATGTCTTGCCTCTTTCCACATACAAACCACCTTATTTAGAAAAGACTTCCTTTACTTCCTGCTTAAACAAAGGAAAGTATGGAAAGTTAGGGATTCGTTTTTCCAAGGAAACAACCATATTTTGATAATACCATTTTTGTTTTTCTCTCCCGCGATTAAAGCGATCCCACACCATTTCTCCTACCTCTTTTATTTCTGCAGATGTTGATCGTATATTATGAAGTTTATCTACGCAAATTATCATACAAGCTTCTATTGAAACACTCTCTATCTTTTCAATTGTATGTAATTTTCTTTCTTCCCATGATTTTGATTTATCCTGCTCCGAACATTCTTCAACTAGCTTACCTACATCGGAACCAAACTCTTGAATAATATCGGCTGTAGTAAGAGTAGTATCTTCTACCGTATCATGAAGAAGGCCTGCAATTACAACATCTTCAGAACAACCTGCTTGAAGCAACAACAACGCCACAGTATACGGATGCGTTATATAAGGAATCTTGCTTCCTTTACGCAGTTGCAACTGATGGTAATGGGTAGCAATTTCTACCGCTTTGTTAAAACGATGGACAAGTTGCATATTCAACCGTTATCACATACTTTCAAATTATAATATACTACTGTACTTGTTAAAAATTTGATTTGATTCGTAAACATGAAACCCAACTTCAGCAGTTATAGCAGCTATATGCATAGCGGAAATAACAAGAAAAAATTCTCTTTTGTTCTTGGCAATTAACTACTACCCCAACACTTACCGATATGTCATATTACCTTCTTCTACCTATAATATATTCTAGTATATGAAATAGTAGGTATTCCTCGCAACTAATTGTCATGATCAATTGAAAATAAGTGCACAACTTTCCTATTTACTTTGAAAATGTCTCATATACGTACGGTGATGACGGTGTTTCTATTTTCCCCATTTTTTCAATCACGACAGATGGAAGCAAAACACGAGAAACAATTGTGCTTTCTATATGTCCTGATACTCGTATCCAATCCCCTTCCTGCAAAGAAGAAAAATTCACTCCTGTAGCTATCAAACCAAGTGTCGTCTCCTCTTCCCCGCAGCACATAATGGCATATCGAACGATGCCAATTTGCTTTTCATTCAACCCATCTTCCCGATGCACAAATCCAGCAAAGGTTATATTCTTACCAACAAATGCCTCTACATCATGTGCAATCACATTCATAATTGATACATAATTTTGATTATCTACCTGTATTTCCTTTTCTAGTAACAGATTTTTCTCTACCTGTTTCTCAAAATCCTTTGGACGTTCTTTGAGTAATTGCGGATTTTCTTCAGCATCCTGTAAAAATTGCAAAGTATCGTTTTCTTTCACTTGATTAGAAATGGGATGTACTGTAATCGGAGAAGAATACATCATATATAGTGAGAGGATTAGAAGAGAAGTTAAAACATAAAGGAAGTAGATAAAATGATGGATTTTATGAAAGTATCCTTTGTTTTCCGCACTACTTATTATAGATATGCTGCCTACAAGAATACAAAAGGATAGAAGAACGTATGCAATATAAGGGGCAATCTCCTTTTTGTTTCCAATAAATTCAAATAGAACCAGCCCCGTTCCAATAAGTGCAATTCCACTCATATAAACAAGAAAATTTTGATATCCATATATTTTATCTAATAGAGAGTTACTTCGGTTCGTTACTTGTTTTCTAGTATAGGCTATAAAAAAACACGATAATAAAATAATTAGGAGTGGGATATATACAAGAAAGATAACATATAAAGCTGACACAAAGAAAGATAACCCGCTATTCATATTTGAGTGCGTGGCTGCATACTCGGTCATGGAAAATACCATAATAATCAATAAAACAAATAAAAAACCAACATAATTTCCTCGTTTAGTCATTCCATACCTCCTATCACTGTAATTAATATATGCTTGTCCATCAAACATATTACAATTTTATAAATCG
>NZ_JBXKMX010000241.1:0-16040 GCF_056992975.1 Ectobacillus sp.
GGTTGTGCAAAGGGTATTCGAGAAACCCGCACAATATGTTGCGGGCTTCTTTCAGAATGTAGAAGATATTAAGGTTACATATGAAGAAAATAAGGCGTTAAAAGCAAAGCTTGATAAATATGCTGAGCTTTCTTCCAAAGTAGGAACGCTATCAAAGGAAAATGAAGAGTTGCGTGCAATACTGGGGAAAAAGGATTCTCTAAGCTATTTAGATCCTTTACAAGCTACTGTTATTGGTCGTAATCCAGATAAATGGTATGACTTGGTAGCAATTGATAAAGGAGCCCAACAAGGCGTTCAAAAAGATATGGCCGTAATTACTGATAAAGGTTTGATTGGAAAAGTAAAAAGTGTTTCACAATTTACTTCTACAGTAGAATTACTTAGCTCCGTTACACGCACGAATCGTATTTCAGCTGTCGTACAAGAGGATCAAACAATATTTGGATTAATTGAAGGATATGATAAAGATAAACAAGCACTTGTTTTTACAAAAATCCCTTCGAATTCAAATGTGAAAAAAGATCAGTATGTTGTAACATCTGGCTACGGTGGGATATTTCCAAAGGGATTGGTTATTGGTAAAATTGTAGATGTAACACCAGATGACTACGGTTTAACACAAACTGCATATG
This sequence comes from Ectobacillus sp., assembly GCF_056992975.1. Classification (NCBI taxonomy): domain Bacteria; kingdom Bacillati; phylum Bacillota; class Bacilli; order Caryophanales; family Bacillaceae; genus Ectobacillus; species Ectobacillus sp. Next base: position 636 of record NZ_JBXKMX010000241.1, read on the forward strand.
TTAAGCCAGAAGCTGATTTTAATAATATCGATAATGTCATTGTTGCAAAACGAACGATGCCATCGTCAGATCAATTGAAGTAGGGGGAAGAATACAATGAAAAAACTGATTCTTCCTTTTCTTCTCCTTATTGCTTTTGCATTAGAAAATGTATTTTCTACTTTTGTACCAAGTAATCTTTTTGGAGAAAAAAGTATAGCTGCTCCTCATTTTCTATTTATTATACTGTTATTTATCGTAGTATACTATAATTCTACGAATGGTATCTTATTTTCATTGCTATTCGGATTTATTGTTGATATTGTATATACAGAACTAATAGGAATGTATTTATTTGCATTTCCACTTTTTGCATATTTGGTTGCCAATGCGATGCGAATACTCCAAGTGAACCTATTTATTGTTTCCACACTCGTTCTTGTTAGTGTTGGCGTGCTGGAGTACTATGTGTATGGCTTTTTACTATTAATAGGGCGAACAGATTTATCGGCCAATGTATTTTTTACAGAAAGATTTCTTCCAACTCTACTTTTAAATCTTATTTTTTTAGTTATTTTTTGTTTTCCATTGCGAAAATATATTTTACGCCTTCTTAATTCCGTAGAGGACTAATAAAGAAGGATTATCTTATTATATGTCGAATTAAATCGTTGGGGTGAGTGTTGGTGATGGAACGTAAGCAGCAATACGTAACGATAAAGGGAACGAAAGATGGACTTACTTTACATCTTGATGATTCCTGCTCCTTTCAGGAACTATTGCAAGAAATTGATGATAAACTTTCAACTAGTCATTATGCTAGCGGAGAGCGTCCGCTCATTGAAGTGCAGGTGAAAGTGGGAAATCGATATGTAACGCCACGCCAAGAAGAAGATTTAAGAACCTTAATTCGTAATAAAAAAAGTCTTGTTGTTGGTACAATTGAAAGTGAAGTTGTAACAAAGGAACAAGCATTAGAGTGGAAAAGAGAGACGGAAATTACGTCTGTAACAAGGGTCATTCGTTCCGGACAAACATTAGAAGTACAAGGTGATCTTCTTTTAATTGGTGATGTTAATCCTGGTGGAAAGGTTCTGGCGGGAGGAAATATTTTTATCATTGGGGCACTACGTGGATCAGCACATGCAGGCTATTATGGGAATAGAAAAGCAATTATTGCTGCATCTGTTATGAAACCACTACAAATTAAAATTGATGATGTTTTGAATCATTCAATAGACGCTACGGATAGCGGACATGAAATGGAATGCGCCTACATTAATCAAAACAATCAACTAGTCGTTGGACGCATCCAGCTTCTTACTCATCTTAGACCGAATTTAACTAGGCTAGAAAGGGGAATTAGTTAGCTGTGGGAGAGGCAATTGTAATTACATCTGGAAAAGGCGGAGTCGGAAAAACAACGACATCAGCAAATCTTGGGACTGCTCTAGCTATATCTGGTAAAAAAGTGTGCTTGGTTGACACGGATATTGGACTTCGAAACTTAGACGTGGTAATGGGACTTGAAAATCGAATTGTTTTTGATCTTGTAAATGTTGTAGAAGGCACTTGCCGTTTGCCACAAGCGTTAATTAAGGACAAACGATTTGATGATTTGTATCTATTACCTGCAGCTCAAACAAGTGATAAAACAGCTGTAAATCCTGAACAAATCAAAGAAATTATTAATGAATTGCGCCAAGATTTTGATTACATACTTATTGATTGTCCAGCTGGAATCGAACAAGGGTTTAAAAATGCTATTGCGGGGGCAGATAAAGCAATTGTTGTCACCACTCCAGAAGTATCATCTATGCGTGATGCAGACCGTATTATTGGTTTGCTCGAAACAGAAGATATTGAACCCCCTAAGCTAATTATTAACCGAGTTCGTGGCCATATGTTAAAGAATCATGAAATGCTTGATGTAGATGAGATTGTTAGAACCCTTTCCATTGAACTCATTGGTGTTGTGGAAGATGATGATTTAGTCATCAAGGCAACAAACACAGGAGAGCCTGTTGCTTTGTACCCAACAGGAAAAGCTGCCATTGCCTATCGAAACATTGCAAGACGTTTACTAGGAGAATCAGTTCCCCTGCAATCCCTTGATGCAGATAAGGCAAGTGTTATAACAAAAGTTCGACATTTCTTCGGCTTAAAATAAGTTCTTTATAATTGTAGGATCTTTGTTAGATAGTAGAATAGGGTTGCCTCAAAAAAGCAGACAAAGTGTATTTTGTCTGCTTTTCTTACGTGCATATCTCGTTCGGACAACTCATACATATGTACAAAGAACTAGTAGAGGATGGGGACGAAATGAAAAAAAAGCAACTGGATCAAATTCGAAAACAAATTGCCAAACGAAAGGCTGAGAGGCAACATGTTCCATCTTGGCAAGAAGTAGAGAAATTCGTTTTGCCTGTTGATGAGCCAATTTCCCTTCCTGCTGAAGAACATTCACAGGAACATCCCCTGTTTCGAAAAGAAATATTTTTTATGAAAGTATTATTTTCCTCTATTCTCGTACTCGGAACGGCCATAGTAATGAAGAATTCCTCCCCTTCTCTTCAGGAAGTACGTAATACGATAAAATCGACAATGCAGGAGGAATTTCAGTTTGCATCTGTTTCCAAGTGGTATGAACAGCAGTTTGGTAAACCACTAACCTTTCTCCCTTCCTCTGAAATTAAGGATAGTACAGCTACATATGCAGTTCCTGCTTCGGGAAAGGTATTGCAAACGTTCAAATCTAATGGTCAAGGAGTTCTTGTGCAAACAAGTAGTAATGCGGTTGTTGATGTGGTTGATGAAGGTGTGGCAATTTTCGTTGGGAAAAAATCAGACCTTGGAAATACAATTATTGTGCAGCATAGTGATGGAACAGAGTCTTGGTATGGTAATTTATCACAAATGTCTGTTTCTGTATACGATTCTGTAAAAAAGCAACAAAAAATTGGTGTTGTTCAAAATGATGCAAATGGGAAAACAGGCAATTTCTACTTCGCTATGAAGAAAAATGAAAAATTTATCGATCCGATTCAGGTGATTTCCTTTGAATAAATATGAGGGTATGTTTCGTAAATTTTCGATTCATCCTTTATTTTGGGGTGTTATTTGTATTGGTGTATGGACGGCGCATTTTAAAGAATTAATGGTCCTTTTTTTGATTGTTTTTTTTCATGAATTAGGCCATGCATCTGCGGCTACACATTATAATTGGCGTATTCGAAGAATTCAACTTTTGCCTTTTGGCGGCGTAGCTGAAATGGAGGAACATGGGAATAAACCAATTAAGGAAGAGGTCATAGTCATTTTGGCAGGGCCAGTTCAGCATATTTGGATGGTGCTTCTCGCATATATTTTACATGAAAATGGTTGGATGAGTGAGAGTGCATACACCTTTTTTTTATGGAATAATTTATCTATTTTTTTCATTAATTTTCTCCCTGTTTGGCCATTGGACGGAGGAAAACTTTTGTTTTGTATCTATTCAATGGGGACATCGTATATACAAGCGCATCGTATGATGTTAGTTACGTCAGTCATATTTGTTACCCTTTGCATTTTAGGCGGCTTGCTATGGAACAAAACAAATATTACAATGTGGACGATGCTCGTTTTTTTACTTATTTCATTGTATCATGAGTGGAAACAGCAGCCTTATGCATTTTTACGGTTTCTGCTTGAAAGGTATTATAATAAAGCAACAACCCTTCGTAGCATTACCTCCATTTCGGCAAATAAAAGTGATCCACTATTTGCAGTATTCATGAAATTTCGCCGAGGTTATAAACATTCTGTTATTATTAAGGGAAAGGATAGGCAGTATATATTAGACGAAAATGAACTACTATATGCTTACTTTTCGGAGAAACGAACTCGTTCCTCTGTAGGGGAACTGATTGGATAGTCTGTTAGAAAGAAGGATAGAGACAGGTAAGGGATCCATTCTTTACCTGTCTTGCGAAATACATAAAGTGGGGAATCATACATGCGAACGTTATATATGAATATGGTAGGAGCAGAAAAACGAATTGCGTTAGAGGAAGAGGGAAAGATTGTAGAATTTTTCTTCCATCGACCAGATGATGATGAAATTGTTGGTAATTTGTACCAAGCAAGGATAACACGCGTGCTACCGGGTATGCAGGCAGCCTTTGTAGACATTGGTATGGACAAGCAAGCATACTTGCACCGTGATGATATTGCATTAGGAAATGGGCAGCCTATTTCACAGCTTGTTCAGCAAGGACAATCCTTGCTCGTACAAGTTATAAAGAATGCAGTAGATCAAAAGGGACCTAAACTGACTACAAAGATTGAATTGACAGGTAAGTATGTCGTTTACATGACTACAGATCCTATGGTTGCTATTTCTAGAAATATTGAAGATGCTTCTAAGCGAAATGAGCTACAGGAGCTTGGAACAAAGCTTGGTGGAGGATTAATTTTTCGAACAGCTTGTAAGGAATCTTCGCTTTCTACTGTAAGAATGGAAGTTGAAAAATTAAAGGAAATCTATGAAAGTAAAGTACATTATAATGGAAATATACCTGCGCTCGTTCACTCTTCTCAGTCCTTTCTTGACCGTGTTCTGAAGCAAATACCTTCTCATACGATTTCCACAATCTATGTAGATGATTCCTCGGTGTATAAAGATGTGGTAAGACAAGTAGGCAAAGAAAAGGCAATCTTATATAAGGACAAACAGTCTCTATTTGATTATTTTCATATTGAGCAACAGTTGGAACAGGCCGTTAAAAAAGTTGTGTGGCTTGAGAACGGTGCCTACCTCCTTATTGAACAAATGGAAACGATGACAGTTATTGATGTGAATACAGGTAAATATACAGGGAAGATGGAGCAAACAGATACAATCCTGCAAACAAACTTGCATGCTGCAACTGAAATAGCTAGGCAGTTGCGAATTCGTGATATTGGTGGAATGATTGCTATTGATTTTATAAATATGAAGGAAGAATCGAGTAAAGAGCAAGTGAAGCGAGCTCTTATAGCTGCCCTTAAAAAGGATAGTACAACTACCCGTGTTTTTTCTTTTACTGCACTCGGTATTTTAGAGATGACAAGAAAACGCAAGAAAAAATCACTTCGCGATTATATTCTTGCTCCTTGTATATGCTGTAACAATGGATTTGCACTTGCTCCGAGTACGGCTGCTTATCAATTGCAGCGTGAGTTGCTACAATATAAAGATTCAGATTATGAAGCGGTATTAGTTGAAGCTTCCTCTGACTTACAGGAACAATTTCGTAAGCTACAACTTAATCAGGTTTTATCGGTTGAGGTCTCCTTTGTAACGAATGAAGTTCACATGTATCAGGTTCGTTTGTTTGGTACAAAGCATGAAATAGAAGAGCGGAAAAACAAATAGTCTTTGTTGACATCACTATGCTTTCGTGATAGTATTTTCATGTTATAGTTTATAGCACCCATTTCGCTATATACTACAACCGCACAAAATGGGTTTGCAAAGACGAAAGTCTACCTTATTTTTGGCGAGTCTGAGTAATTAAGAGGAGGTGCAAATATGTACGCAATTATTGAAACTGGTGGTAAACAACTTAAAGTTGAAGCAGGTCAAGCAATCTACGTTGAAAAACTTGATGTAGAAGCTGGTGAAACAGTAACATTCGACAAAGTTCTTTTCGTTGGTGGTGAAACTACGAAAGTAGGTAGCCCTGTTGTGGAAGGTGCAACAGTTACAGCGAAAGTTGAAAAACAAGGTCGCGCTAAGAAAATTATCGTTTTCAAATACAAAGCGAAAAAGAACAACCGCAAAAAGCAAGGACATCGTCAACCTTATACGAAGCTTGTAATCGAAGCAATCAACGCGTAAGTTTGATATGATTAAAGTTACAATCAATCGCACTGCAGATGGTATTAAATCGTTTGAAATGACTGGACATGCCGATTTTGCAAAGCACGGACAAGACATTGTTTGTGCTGGTGCATCTGCTGTCGTGTTTGGATCAATCAATGCGATTGAAGCACTTTGTGGTGTGAAGGCGAGAGTAAACCTTGGTAAAGACGGCGGTTACTTACTATACACATTGCCTAAGCTAGACAGCGATACGTTTCAAAGGGCACAATTGCTCTTAGAGGGTATGCTTGTTTCGCTAAAAACTATTGAGTTAGACTACGGCAAGTATATTCAAATTCATGAAATGATATAGGAGGTGTAATAGATGTTAAGATTGAATCTTCAATTCTTCTCCTCTAAAAAAGGGGTAGGTAGTACAAAGAACGGTCGTGATTCTAATTCCAAACGTCTTGGTGCTAAACGTGCTGATGGACAATTCGTAACAGGAGGAAGCATTCTCTTCCGCCAACGTGGTACGAAAATTTATCCAGGAGTTAACGTTGGCCGTGGCGGAGATGATACTCTTTTTGCAACGACTGACGGTGTTGTACGCTTCGAGCGTCTAGGCCGTGATCGCAAGCAAGTGAGTGTATATCCTCAAGAAGCATAATGAAACTCACGGAAAACTCTAACCTGGGTGCAGGTTAGAGTTTTTCTATATTAAAGGGGTAGTAGCATGGACAAAAAATGGACGGTTGTGGATGCTCTTAGACATTCACGTCATGATTGGCTTAATCGACTACAATTAGTGAAATCTCATCTTTCCCTTGGCGGGGTAGATCGAGTACACGAGCTAATCGAAGAATTCGTAGGAGAAGCACAACAGGAAGCACGTCTCATAAATTTGAAAATGCCTCTTTTTGCAGAGCTATTACTCACCTATAGTTGGAATTCTCCTCCTTGTGAATTAGATTTTGAAGTACTTGGAGAAGAACAACTACCTCTTACCCATCTAGATCAACCTTTGACAACGTGGACAGAACAATTTTTCTACCTGTTGCATCGTTCATTGGATCATCACACTGAAAATCATCTATCTGTAACCGTAGAGCAAGAAGCTGAAGAGACAAAGATTTATTTTGATTTTCGAGGTAAGCTACTCGATACTCATGCGATAGAATGTTGGCTTATAAAGTGTAAAGAAGAGCAAAATAATTTTATATATTCGATACAACATGAAGAAATTTGCATTGAAATGCAACCAATCGAATAGGAAAGAGTGGTGAAGGTATGTTCGTAGATCGAGTTAAAGTATTTGTAAAGGGCGGAGACGGCGGTAATGGCATGGTGGCCTTTCGTCGTGAAAAGTATGTTCCCATGGGTGGCCCAGCAGGCGGAGATGGCGGAAAAGGCGGAAATGTTGTATTCGTTGTCGAAGAAGGCTTGCGAACATTAATGGATTTCCGTTATCAACATCATTTTAAAGCGCCACGCGGCGAACATGGTATGGGCAAAGGACAGCATGGTAGAAATGCAGAGGATATGATTGTTAAAGTTCCGCCTGGCACGATTGTGTCTGATGAGGATACAGGAGTTGTCATTGCCGATTTAGTTACACACGGACAAAAAGCAATTATCGCAAAAGCAGGCCGAGGAGGCCGAGGAAACATTCGATTTGCTTCTCCTGCAAACCCTGCACCGGAAATCGCAGAAAACGGGGAACCAGGGCAAGAGCGTAATATTATTCTTGAGCTAAAAGTACTCGCAGATGTAGGGTTAGTAGGATTTCCAAGTGTAGGGAAGTCTACGCTTCTTTCGGTAGTATCTTCGGCTCGTCCGAAAATAGCAGAGTATCATTTTACTACGATTGTACCGAATTTAGGGGTAGTGGAAACTGAAGATGGACGCAGTTTTGTTATGGCGGATCTTCCAGGGCTTATCGAAGGCGCTCATGAAGGAGTTGGCCTTGGACATCAATTTTTACGTCATATTGAACGTACTCGCGTAATTGTGCATGTCATAGATATGTCCGCTATGGAAGGAAGAGATCCGTACGAGGACTATGTAACCATTAACAAAGAGTTATCCGAATATAATCTTCGTCTAACAGAACGTCCGCAACTTATTGTTGCAAATAAAATGGATATGCCTGATGCTGAAGAAAATTTAAAAGTATTTAAAGAAAAATTAAATACGAATGCACAAATTTTTCCGATTTCTGCGGTGACAAGACACGGTGTACGTGATTTACTCTTTGCAATCGCTAATTTATTAGAGACTACACCTCAGTTTCCGCTGGAAGAAATTGAAGAGGCTCCATCAACAGTTATGTATAAGTTTGAAAAGAAGCCGGTTGATTTTCACATTACGAAGCAAAGTGATGGATCTTTCGATGTGAGCGGACAAGAACTAGAGAAATTATTTAAAATGACAGACTTTACACGTGATGAGTCTGTTCGTCGATTTGCCCGCCAGTTGCGAGGGATGGGTATTGATGAAGCACTTCGCGAGCGCGGAGCCAAAAATGGAAATACCGTTCGAATTTTAGAATATGAATTTGAATTTATCGACTGAGGCTGCTTGTTTATACAAGCGGCTTTTTTATTTAATCTTTTTTTGTAAGAATATTCGAATTTATTATAGTAGAAACGACTACTTCATGTTATAACTAGAAACATACCAATTAGAGGAGAGAAATTCATGACGTATCGTGTAGGATATTTAGGACCAGAGGCAACATTTACGCATATGGCGGTGAATCGCCAGTTTCCAGAAGCTGATCGCATTCCGTATGCAACCATTCCGGACTGTATGGATGCGGTAGCAGACGGGGCTATAGATTTTGCAGTCGTACCACTTGAAAATGCTATTGAAGGATCGGTGAATATTACCATTGATTATTTAATTCATGAGCAATCCCTTTACATTGTTGGAGAGATTACGATTCCGGTGCGGCAGCATTTGCTTGTACATCCAAGCCGTGAAGTGACGTGGAAAGATACCGAAGTTGTTTATTCACATCCGCATGCTTTAGCACAGTGCCATAAGTTTTTGAACACCCATGTTAAAGAGGCTCGTTTGGAGGAAATGAATAGCACGAGTGCGGCCGCTCAGTATGTAATGGAGCATCCCGAATATTCAATTGCTGCAATCGCAAATGAATTAGCGGCTGAAAAGTATGGACTTGTTGCTGTACAAAAGGATATTCATACGTATCAAAACAATCGTACAAAGTTTATCGTGTTACATAAACAGAAAAATGAGGAACTTGCCTTTCATGGACAGAAGCAAGGGGAGAAAACAACGCTGATGATTACGATGCCTTCTGATTATGCAGGAGCTTTGTATCAAGTTCTCGCAGCATTTGCATGGAGAAAACTAAATTTAAGTAAAATTGAATCGAGACCGGTGAAAACAGGACTCGGCAATTATTTCTTCTTAATTGATGTTGAAGGACCGTTTGACTCGATTTTATTGCCAAATGCAAAACTAGAGCTAGAGGCTTTAGGATACCAAGTATCGTCTCTTGGTCATTACCCTTGCTATGAATAAGAACGAGTGTAACCAAGAATAAGGAGAGTTCCCCCTTTCGGTCACTCTCCTTATTCTTCTAACAAAATATTAGCCTTTTCTAGGGCAAGACACACGCTATCAAGCTTCTGAACAGAATCTGCTTTGATTGTATGGAGATGAATGCCTCCGGTTAGCTGTAATAGGTAGGATGCCTTTGTAGCATATACTTTCTTCATATATTGCTCGACCTCATGGCGATTGCTTACCATAATGAGAGCTGTTAAATCACCGTAAATGGGGTGCTCCACCTTTACATCCTCCACCGTAACACCGTGATCGACAATAATCGTTAATTCTTCTTGCACGCGTTCGGGTGGATGCATACATGCAATTACTCTTTCAAAGCTAGGCTGCATTGCTTGAGATTTCATATATATATATCCTTGTGATGTTGCAATAATCGGTTCATTTCTTGCCTTCAGCAATGAGATGTCTTGTACAATCACTTGCCTACTTACATGGGTTTTTTTTGATAATTCACTGCCCGATAGAGGCTTATTTGCGTTAAGTAAGCATTCTAATATAAAGGTTCTCCGCTCTTCCCCTAAAATTTTCTTTTTATTCATATCGTTCATGGTACAACAGCGCCTCCAGAAAATTGATGAATCATCTTATCGATTACTTCAAGTGTAATTTGTATATGCTGTTCGGTTGTATGAGTTCCAAATGAAAATCGTACAAATTGTTTGGCTTTCTCATGACTTTTGCCAATAGCAAGCATTGTTTGGGATGGCTCTTGCTTATGACTATGACAAGCACTGCCGGTTGATATGGCAATTCCATTTCGATTGCATTCTAGCATTGTATATTGTCCTTCTATGCCCTCGATTGTAATGCCGACGACATTTGGAAGGTGCAACGTAGGGTGCCCCTCTATGGAAATAGAATGAGAAATGTTACAAAGGCCTTCACAAAATAGTTGTCGTAACGTTTCAATCCGTTTGGCTTCCTCTTTTTGCTTATTTATCATGATTTCAGCAGCTGTTAAAAATGAGGAAATACCTGGAACATTGACCGTGCCAGGCCGAAATCCATGTTCATGAGAAGTACCTTCCCATACGGGCTTCCAATGTATATTTGGATTCATGTAGCAGGCTCCAACCCCTTTTGGACCATATAGTTTATGGGCAGAAATGGATAAGGAATCTATATTCATTTTCTCTACATCAATTGGAATTTTTCCAAATGTTTGCACACAATCTGTATGAAATAGTATATCATGCTTTTTCAATAATGAACCGATTTCTGTAAGTCTTTGAATGGTTCCAATCTCAGAATTTGCATGCTGTATACTTGCTAGAACCGTATCACTTCGGATTGCCTTTTCAAGTGCAACCATATCGATTAAACCGAATGTATCAACAGGTATATACGTAATGGAAAATCCATGTGTCTCTAATTTGCGAAAATAGTTACGAATGGAGGCGTGTTCGATCTTAGTCGTAAGTATATGCTTCCCTTTTTTCGTATGTGCTAAAAGTAAGGAATGCAGAGCGATCATATTTGATTCAGAGCCGCCGCTCGTGAAGAAAATTCCTTCTTTCTCTCCATTTAGGAAGGTTGCAAGTTTTTTTCGGCAGGTCTGAAGCAGAGCACCTGCAAGCGAGCCTGTATCGTGTAAACTTTGTTCATTTCCAAAGTATTCGATATTTGCTTGTTGATACGTTTGTAATGCTTCTTTGCACATTGGTGTTGTAGCTGCGTAATCTAAATAAATCAAATAGTATTCTCCCCATTCCTGTGCACTTGTATTTTTATTCATATCTAAAAAAGTTCTTGTCATTATTTTAATAATATGTAAAGATAGGTGTCAAGACAGTTGTGTATATAATCAGGAGGCGAACCTATGCAACATGCGGACGTTCTCATTATTGGCAGTGGTATTGCCGCTCTATGTGTGGCAAAGCAAATTTGCAAAGAAAAGAATGTGATAATAATCACAAAGAAAACGAGAAAAGATAATAATTCTTGGATGGCCCAAGGAGGAATTGCCGCAGCGGTCGCTCCTACAGATCATTGGATGAACCATTACTATGATACGCTCCAAGCAGGTTGTCAGTATAACAACCGGGAGGCAGTAAGCTATCTCGTAGAGCAGGCACCAAATGAAATGATTCAATTGATAGAAAATGGTATGAAGTTTGATCGAAATGAGAAGGGATTGAGTCTTGGTAAAGAAGGAGCACATGGTACGAACCGTATACTGCATGCTGGCGGGGATGCGACAGGCAAGCATGTCCTTACCCATATTAGAAAACAGGTTTTAGGGAATGTAACAATTGTAGAGAATGAAATGGTAATCGATTTAGTTACTCAGGGCGGCGCTTGTATCGGAGTATTGACGCGAGATCAAAAGAATAGGATTAAAGTGTATTATACTCCGTACACTGTACTAGCAACGGGGGGGATAGGCTCCCTCTACTCCTTTAGCTCTAATAATGAAACAATTACAGGGGACGGGATTGCGATGGCGTACCGAGCCGGTGCGGAAGTAACCGATTTGGAATTTGTACAATTTCATCCAACGATGCTTTATGTGAACAATCAATCCTGTGGTTTAGTGTCTGAGGCAGTTCGCGGAGAAGGAGCGATTTTGGTGAATTCCAAAGGAGAACGATTTATGCAAGGTATTCATCCATTAGCAGATCTTGCTCCAAGAGACATTGTAGCCCGTGCGATTCATCAACAGATTATGAACGGAGAAAAAGTATATTTAGACATTTCAATGATTGCTCATTTTTCCTCCCGCTTTCCTACGATTACTTCACTTTGTGAGGAACATGGAGTAGAGATTGCGAAAAAACGTATTCCAATCGTACCAGGTGCTCATTTTCATATGGGCGGAGTATATACCAATCTAGACGGAGAAACATCGATTCCGGGATTATATGCGGTGGGAGAAGTAGCGTGTAATGGTGTTCATGGTGCAAACCGGCTCGCTAGCAATTCTTTGTTAGAAGGAATTGTGTTTGGACATCGTCTTGGAGATTTCTTACGAAGACAGCGTAAGGAAATAACAAGGAAGGAACAAGCACGTAAAAGTATTACAAGAAAACAAGTAATTTTACCAACTGTACAAGAGATTCAACAGATGATGATGAAATATGTAGGCATTGTGAGAGATGAAGAAGGATTGCTTACAATGAAACAGTGGCTTACACCGTATAAAGACGTATCCATACATGAATCTCTCTCAAATGAGGAAGTAACCATTGTGAACATGGTGACCGTTGCCTATTTAATTACAACTTCTGCTCTAAAGCGACAAGAAAGTATCGGAGGACATTATCGAAGCGATTATCCGAAGATGAAACAAATTCATGAACCAATAGTATTGTCCAAAAAAAAGAAGGATCATCAATTGGTGTAGGAAGGGGAGTGTGAAACAATGAACCCGATTAAACTAAAACAAGCACTAGAATCTTTTTTTTTAGAAGATATGGGGGAGCGAGATGTTACATCTCAGCTCATTTTTCCTCGAAATTCCATGGCAACGGGAACATTTCTCATGAAACAGGATGGAATTATAGCAGGAACTGACATTATTACTACAGGGTTTCGACTTCTTGATCCTTCGGTTACTATAGAAATTTATAAACATGACGGGGAAGAGGTACACAAGGGGGAAATTCTTGCTAAGGTGAAGGGACCGATTGTAGCGCTGTTAACAGGAGAACGAGTTATATTAAATTTGATTCAGCGTATGAGTGGAATTGCGACGGCTACAAATGAAGCAGTAAAACAGCTAGATGATGATCATACACGTATTTGCGATACGAGAAAAACAATGCCAGGTCTTCGTATGTTTGATAAATACGCAGTTACATGTGGATCGGGTTATAATCACCGATTTGGCTTGTATGATGGGGTTATGATTAAAGACAACCATATCGCATTTGCTGGCTCGATTACGAAAGCAGTTACCATGGTAAAGCAGCAGCTAGGGCATATGGTGAAAATAGAGGTAGAAACGGAAACGAAGGAACAAGTACAAGAAGCAGTACAGGCAGGAGCAGATGTCATTATGTTTGACAACCGTTCACCGCAGGAGATAAAAGAATTTCGTCGCTTGGTACCAAAGGAAATTATAACAGAAGCATCGGGCGGTATTACTATTTCTAATTTAAAAGGGTATAGACAAACAGGTGTTGATTATATTTCACTTGGTATGCTTACTCATTCCGTTCAAGCGCTTGATGTAAGTTTTAATATTGAGGGAGTGAAGGCATGAGCATATTAGAACAAGCGAATCAAATGGGGCAATTTATGCTTCCGCAAAGGTATAGTCTTATGTCTCAGGAAGAAATGGAAGCGCGCGTCTTTGAGATTAAAGAAAAACTTGGGGAAAAACTTTTTATTCCGGGTCATCATTATCAAAAAGATGAAGTTATCCAATTTGCAGATGCAACAGGTGATTCCCTTCAGCTTGCACAGATTGCTGCAAAGAACAAGAAGGCAAAATATATTGTCTTTTGCGGTGTACACTTTATGGCAGAAACGGCTGATATTTTAACGACAGATGAACAGGTTGTTGTTTTGCCAGACATGCGTGCGGGATGTTCGATGGCTGATATGGCTGACATCTTTCAAACAGAACGGGCTTGGCGGTCGTTACAAAATGTATTTGGTGATACGATTTTGCCGTTAACCTATGTAAATTCAACAGCTGCTATTAAGGCATTTTGCGGTAGAAACGGCGGAGCAACCGTAACCTCTTCGAATGCTAAGGAAATGGTAACATGGGCATTTACCCAAAAAGAGCGTATATTGTTTTTGCCAGATCAACATTTAGGAAGAAACACCGCCTATGATTTAGGGGTACCGCTTAGTAAGATGGCTGTATGGGATCCGCATACGGATACGTTAGAATATGAAGGAAGAGCCGAAGATATACAAATTATTCTTTGGAAAGGACATTGTTCAGTCCATCAAAATTTTACCGTAAAGAATGTTGAATATATTCGAAAACAATATCCGGACATGGTAGTGATTGTACATCCGGAATGTTCGCGTGAAGTGGTAGCAGCATCTGATGAGGCTGGCTCCACAAAATATATTATTGATAGGATTTCGCAGGCGCCTCCAGGCAGCAAATGGGCGATTGGTACTGAAATGAATTTAGTTCAGCGGTTAATAAAGCAGCATTCAACTCAGCAGATTATGTCGTTAAACCCGTTCATGTGCCCTTGTTTAACGATGAACCGTATTGACTTGCCACATCTGTTATGGACATTGGAGTCATTGGAACGAAATGAAGTAGTAAATGTCATTGAAGTAGAGAAAAAAGTTGCAGAATATGCGAAGCTTGCTCTCCATCGCATGCTTGAATTGTAATAAAAATAAAACGGAATTTGTGTTGGAGGCGAGCAGCAATGCAGAGTCTCCTTTTTCTTTTTCACCTGCTCATAAAAAAATCGTTGCTTGCATACATTGTTGTGAAGTGGTACTGTGTGTTGATTGTGCAGTTTCTATCATAGAGAAGTCGCACAGGAGGGGGAAAATTTGAAAATTCATATTGTCCAAAAAGGAGATACACTTTGGAAAATTGCCAAAAAGTATGGCGTGAATTTCGAAGAGCTAAAGAATGTAAATGCTCAGCTTAGCAATCCAGATTTAATTATGCCAGGGATGAAAATAAAAGTTCCATCTGCAGATATACCTGTTAAATATACAGGATCTGGATCTGCACAGCCAAAAGAATACGTGAAGGAAGTACAACAGAAGGAATTTCCAGCAGAACCAAAACTTCTTTCTATACAAGAGGAAGAAGAACCAAAGATGAAAACAGACATTGTATCAGAGAAACCTGCTGAGCAAGCCCCGCAAAAAGAAGTACAGATGAAGTCGGTACAAAAAGAAGTACAGATGAAGCCGGTGCAAAAAGAAGTACAGACGAAGCCAGTGCAAAAAGAAACAAAGGTTGCACCTGTAGCGAAAAAAGAAGAGGCTGTAGTAAAAGCAGTAAAGGCTGTAGTAAAAGCTGCACAAAAGAAAGAAGAAGTGAAGTCAGTAGTCAAAAGTGAGCC
>NZ_JBXKMX010000242.1:0-2891 GCF_056992975.1 Ectobacillus sp.
TCATGCATGGCTTCAAAATCTAGCGGATCAAGAGAGGTACTTCTGTCACATAAATTATCAAGGTAATCACTTATCGTTTGATAGGCAACAACAAAAGAGATACAATCATTACGGTTTTCTCCCGCTAACAAGGCTAATATTCCTCCGCCCTCACAATGAAACGTTTTCGCCTCTATGCTGCCTAGAGCTTGCTTTCGTAGTTCTATATTCGGAATTTCGGTTGCTCTTGTAGTCCAATAAGCAAGTTTCTCGTGCACTACTGGCATAACCTCTTTATACACTTGTGCCATCAAAGTGATAGGGTTATTCGGTACATTCATTACTTACCACCTCTATTTTGCTAAATGAGCCTGTGTAAAATGAAATGCGTGTGTAAATACTTCTTCTCTCTCATATTCATTAAATAACTCATGATAGCAATTTTCCCACTCTTTATAGGCTTTGTCATCAATTTTCAATTCATCAAACCAAGTTCGAACAATTGTTTTATCAACAATTTTATCTTCACATGCTTGCATGAGCAGAAGTGGTACATTCGGAAATTCTTCTCGTTTCTCACTAGCTTCCTTCATGCCTTTTAACAGTTCACTATACCATCTTACGGAAACTTTTCGTAAATATAAGGAATCATTCTCCATTGCATCGCGAATATCCTTGTTTCGTGTTGCCATCTCAACCGTCAAATTTGAAGGTACGAGCAAACTTGGATACACCACATTCATCACCTTTGACATGGCTCGTAAATAAGCAGGAGGCTTTGACATAATACCAAGACACGGAGAGCTAAGAATCACTCCATTGACATCTACTTTATTTTCTTGCATCATACGAATTGCAATTAAACCGCCCATACTATGCCCTAATAAAAAAAGAGGGAGCTGATAAGATTTTGCTTCTTCGATCCACCTGGAAACTTCTATTATATAGTCATCAAAGCTGGTAATATGCCCGCGGGATCTCGAAGTAGTTCCATGCCCTGGTAAATCCCCTAACACAACATGAAACCCATGCGCTCGCCACATATCAGCAAGCGGTCGATACCGCTCATGATGCTCCATCGCACCGTGAATGATAACAATCACTGCTTTCGGTTCGTCAGTTTCCCATTTCCACATGATAACTCCCCCTTTTTATTTCTATATGCTACACTAAGAATAATTGAAAAGAAAGGTGGTATTCTGTTATGATTTATCCCTTTAAAGACAAGACCCCGAATATTTCGAAAAGCGCTTTCATTGCTGATTATGTAACTATAACAGGCGATGTAACTATCGGAGAAGAAGCAAGCATTTGGTTTAATACTGTTATTCGCGGGGATGTATCCCCAACCATTATTGGAAATCGCGTAAATGTGCAAGACCAATGCACGCTCCATCAAAGTCCGAAATATCCACTTCTGTTAGAAGATGATGTGACAGTCGGACATCAAGTTATACTCCATAGCTGTACAATTCGAAAAAATGCTTTAATCGGAATGGGGTCGATTATTTTAGATGGTGCAGACATTGGCGAGGGTGCCTTTATCGGTGCGGGAAGTCTCGTGCCGCAAGGAAAAATTATTCCTCCTCACTCACTCGCATTTGGTCGTCCTGCTAAAGTCATACGTGAACTAACAAAAGAAGACAAACAAGATATGGCACGAATTCGCCGCGAATACGTCGAAAAAGGACAATTTTATAAAGGACTACAAAACAGCAAGTAAAGCATCTGCTCTGCTTGCTGTTTTTTTTACATATCTTTAGACTTGTATTTACATTTTCTTATTACTTACTCAATATATTCTTATTAAAATGGTAAGAGAATTCCAAATATAATTTTAGTAAGGAGGTACTGTTCGATGATGTCAAAATCAATCAGCGCCTTATATGAGATAGAATGTCATATTTTTAAGGGGATTAATCGCTATTTTGAAAAAAAAGCGTTAAACCGTTATTTCCGCACCGTTACTCATATGGGCGGGGCTACATTTGCAATTTCTGCCGTTCTGATACTTCTTCTATTTTCAAGAGGAAGCTTACATCAAGCAGCCATTGCCAGTGCTATTTCGCTTACCATTAGTCATATTCCTGTACAGCTCTTGAAAAAGCTATACCCAAGAAAACGACCTTATTTAAGCGTAGACGGTACAAAATATCCAATCAACCCTTTACAAGACCATTCTTTCCCATCAGGGCATACAACCGCAATAGTTTCAGTAGTTATACCTTTCATTTTATGTATGCCAGTACTCATTTTTATTCTTGCTCCAATTGCACTTAGCGTAGGTATTTCACGTATATATCTTGGTCTTCATTATCCTTCTGATGTTCTTGCAGGCTTATGCCTTGGAAGTCTTACTGGTATTATTTCTTACTTTCAATTATCACTATTTTTTTGAAGATGGAGGGTTTATGGATGAAAATTGCAATCTTTACGGATACATTTGCACCTCAAGTAAATGGAGTTGCAAAAACGTTGGATCGCTTTACAAAATACTTGAAACGTGAAGGCATTGAATATTACGTGTTTGCTCCGCAAAATAACATGGAAGAAAACGTAATGGTGAATGTGAAAAAAATTAAAAGTATCCCTTTAGCAATTTATCCAGAATGTCGTCTAGCTATTCCAAATCCTGTTTATTTACGAAAAGAATTACTTGAATTCCAACCAGATATTATCCACGTAGCAACTCCGTTTAATATGGGACTATTCGGTATGTACTATGCCAAAAAATTAAATATTCCATTAGTAGGATCCTACCATACCGACTTTGATGCATATTTGCAATACTATAAAATGGAATTCCTATCTACTATGTTATGGAATTACTTACGTTGGTTCCATAGTTCCCTTCAAAAAACATTCGTTCCTTCTTATGAAACACTAAAACAATTGAAGAAGAAAGGATTTCG
>NZ_JBXKMX010000243.1:0-24850 GCF_056992975.1 Ectobacillus sp.
TGGCTGAAACGCTTGCATGCGATCTGATAATACCATTTTCATAGTTGAAACGCTCCTCTATTTTCCATGTATGAGCTTTATTTTATCACAATTCTTTATGGAAAATAACCTCTCCATTTTTATATCAGTTTATCGTTATTTCATACTTTATAGGATTTAGGAAGAAGATGCTGCAATCTTTGCAGTGCAGTTTTTGACTAATATACTTGAAAGTATCAGAATAAAAAAGAAAATCCACTAAATATAAGAACCATATTCGCTATGTAGCAAAACCCAAGATAAAGCCGAAAAGAGAAAAAGATGATAAAATAGTAATGATTGTGTTTATAATATTATAAATAGAAATGAAGGTAAGTAGGAAGGATTGAGACGTTTGAAACGTATTACGAGAGATACAATTGAATTACTAGCACCTGCTGGGAATTGGGAATGTCTACGGGCAGCGGTTGCAAATGGAGCAGATGCTGTTTTTTTTGGAGTGGAAAAATTTAATGCACGTGTTCGTGCGAAAAATTTCCAAATGGATGAATTGCCAAACATTATGGCATATCTTCATAAGTATAATGTACGTGGGTATGTAACGCTTAATATTTTAATTTTTGAAAATGAATTGAATGATGCAAAATCCCTAGTAGAAGCGTGCATAGACGCCGGAGTAGATGCACTGATTGTGCAAGATGTAGGATTGGTGCAATTAATTAGGGAGATTTCACCTGATTTTCCGATTCACGGCTCTACACAAATGACAATTACATCACCTGAAGCGATTGATTTTTTTAACCCATATGACTTAGAAGTCGTAGTACTTGGACGTGAAAATAATTTAAAACAAATTCAAACGATTTCCAAGAAAACGGCAATGCCTCTTGAAGTATTCGTTCACGGTGCTCTTTGTGTATCCTATTCTGGGCAGTGTTTAACATCTGAAATGTGGGGCGGACGGTCAGCAAATCGAGGCGAATGTGCACAAGCCTGCAGATTACCTTACGATTTAATGGTGGATGGACAAAAGAAGGAAATGGGAAATCTTGCTTATGTACTTTCTCCGAAAGATTTGGCCGCTCTTGATATAATTCCGGAAATGATTGAAGCTGGTGTTTCTTCTTTTAAAATAGAAGGCCGTCTCAAATCACCAGAATATGTTGCAAATGTAGTTAGTAAATATCGGAATGCAATTGACGAATATATTGCTGGAAGAAAATATCAACCTTCAAAAGAAGAAATACGTGAGCTTCAGCAAAGTTTCAGTAGAGGGTTTACACACGGATTTTTAGAAGGTACAAATAATAAAAAGCTACTTGATGGAACGTTTCCAAAAAGCCGGGGCGTTTATTTGGGAACTGTAAGCAATGTATTAAAAGATGCAGTTGTTTGTAAACTAGATGCACCTCTTAAGCGTGGGGACGGTATTGTATTTGATGCTGGACGTCCAGAAGAGAAAGAAGAGGGCGGAAGAGTCTATGATTTACGCAGAAATGGCAAGAAGGTAGAAGGAGAAGTACAAGGAGGTCTAATTGAAATTGTTCCAGGTCGACGAGATGTTGCAATTTCGAAAATCCATGTTGGCGATCGTATCTGGAAAACGAGTGATCAAGAACTTTCTAGATTATTGCAGAAAACATTTGAGGAAGAACGTGCACATCGATTATTTCCCATTCATATTAAGGCCTATGGTAAAGCGAATCACCCACTCGTTTCAGTATGGTATGATGAAGCGACAGACAACCACGTAACAATACAATCAGCAGATATGATGCAAGAGGCGAAAAAGCATCCGCTTACAGAAGATTATCTTCTAGAACAATGGGGACGTCTTGGGGGAACCATTTTCAAGCTTGATAAGGTTGAAATAAACTTGAGCGGAGAAGTAATGTTACCAGTAAAGGAACTAAATCGCATGCGTCGTGAGGCGATTGAGCAGTTACTATTACTTCGTGAAAAGCCGCCCGTATATGAAAAACGAAATGTAGAAGTCATAGCAGAGAAACCAGTAATAGAAACGAATATAGAACCACATCTCATTGCACTTTGTAGAACGATGGAGCAAGTAGAGGCAGCAAGCCGCGCGGATATTGACTACTTATATGCAGACTTTGAATTTACAACAGATTATCCGCAAGCTGTTCAAATTGCGCATGCAAATGGTAAAAGAATTGCACTTGCTACACCACGCATTCATATGCCTGGAGAAAACGGAATCTTAAATAGTATCGTGAAGGCGAACCCTGATAGCATACTTGTGCGCAGTCTAGGTGCACTACAGCATTATAAACAGCAACATTTAGATTTGCCTCTTATCGGTGATTTTTCACTTAACATTGCTAACCATAAAGCCGTTTCTGTCTTTTTAGAATCAGGATTATCGCGAGTGACACCATCTTATGATTTAAACATCCAGCAGATGATGGATATGCTTGCGGTAACGCAAAGTGACAAGCTAGAAATGGTTATTCATCAGCATTTACCTATGTTCCATACAGAGCACTGTGTATATTGTACGTTTTTAAGTAAAGGCACGGATTTTACAAACTGCGGTCGTCCGTGTGAAAAGCATCGCATATCCTTGCAAGATCGCCTTGGGATGCATCATCCTGTTCGTGTGGATGTAGGGTGCCGTAATACCGTATACAATGCGATCGAGCAGTCTGGAGCTGAATATATTTCTCATTTTGTCGAAGAAGGTGTTCGCCATTTTCGCATAGAGTTTTTAGAAGAAGATGCAAAAGACGTCAGAAAAGTCATAACTCTCTATCGCGAAGCACTGAGAGGCGAACGAACAGGTACAAGTGTATGGAGATCGTTAAAAGCAACGAACCAACTAGGCGTAACACGAGGTCAACTTATCAATAAAGAGAACATAAGTAGAACAACCAATAAATAAATTAAATGGAAAACCTCTTCTCATTAAATAGGGAGGAGGTTTTGTTTCTATATGAAACTGATAATTTCATATACCGTATGGAGTTACAAAAAATAAAATAATTAATGAAAGAAGAGATAAATGAAATGAATTTTAGCCGCTTTCATTGCTGCGGAACATGTACACATTTTCGGGTGGAGAAAGATGAAGGAAAAACTAAATATAAATGTGGTCGATTGCAGTATGAAACAAAACCGAAGTATCAATTCAGTTGCTGGCAACCAAGGGAACACATAATTGCACTGATGAAAAAAGAGAAAACTACTAGCAAAAAGGATGAATTTTAAATAGAGGAGTATGGTGTCGATGAAAGATTTCGAGAAAGAAACGCTACCAACATACGTAAAAGAAGGCTTAACTGTACTTTTTTGCGGAATAAATCCAGGTCGTATTTCTGCAATAAAAGGCTATCACTATGCTAATCCAGGGAATGTTTTTTGGCGTGGGTTACACGTGGGCGGTCTCACCCCTTATCAGCTAAAGCCAGAGGAAACCATGTCGCTACTTCATTATGGATATGGTATTACGGATTTAGTAGCAAGGCCAAGCCGGTCTTCATCTAATCTTCGAAAGAAGGATTATGATGAGGGTAGGATTCACTTTCAAAAGTTGGTATCATTTTATAAGCCAAAGGTGGTTTGCTTTAATGGTATTACTGCCTTTCGCGAAGCAGTACGGGCACGAACGGTTTCCCTCGGCCTTCAAACGAATATGTACTTTGGTGATGATAAGTGGGAAGGATGTTATGTTTTTGTAGTTCCTTCTACTAGCGGGGCAAATGCCAGTTATACGAGAGAAGAAAAGGTTGATTCTTTCAAAGAACTTACCACTTTTTTAAGAAAAAAAGGTTGGCTTCATTAATTTGAAGCCAACCTTTTATACACCAAAAACATGTAATCTATTATTTCTAAGTTTCTCTTACTCGGAAATAACTTCATATTCGTCTTCTTCTAGAATCAGGATTGTTGTATTCATTCCTTTGTTTTCAACTATAATAACATCATAGGCACCTAAATTACGCAATTTACTTGCGGATGCATTTACGATCCCTTCTATAGAATCGATTAAAATGTCTTCTTCCATGTATGAATCTGGCAAGGACATATCTTCTGTTTCAAGTACGCGTGTATAGAATAGGCGTAGCATTTCCTCATTTGGATTTTGTTCTTCTACATCAATTGCGTGTTTAACTTGAGGCAATTGTTCTTCTAGAGGTTGATAAACGCGTATTTTAGTCATCTTAAATCTCCTTTATTTTTAATAAGTCCCTTATATTATACACAGGATTTGTCCTATCTTGGCGGTTGCTAAGGAAAAATGTATCAGTATTTGTCTCATTCTGCGGTTCCCTAGGAAATAGAATCGCTATTTCCTGAATTCCTTTTGAGATCCGATGGGTATCGCACTGTAGTGAAATTTCTTATTTGGAAAGTTTATAATCCATTTTGTAATAGGGTGGTGAAACTATGTCTTCCATTATTTTGTTTGACGGTGTATGTAATTTTTGTAATCGTAGTATTCAATTTATTATTAAAAGAGATCAACATGCAACGTTTCAATTTGCCTCCTTACAAAGCGATATAGGAAAAAAACTAATATTAGATAATGTCCTACCGACATATGTTGACAGTGTCATTTTAATCGAGGATGAACTGGTTTATATGAAATCCACGGCTGCTTTGAAAATATGTAAAAGGCTAAATGGAGCTTGGCGACTTCTTTATATAGGTATTCTTATACCTAGGCCGATTCGAGATTTCGTTTATGATTATATAGCAAATCATCGCTATCAATGGTTTGGAAAGTCAACCAGTTGCATCGTACCGTCTAAGGAAATACGAAAAAGATTTTTAGATTAAGTGTAAATATAATCTTGCATTTACACTTAATCTAAAAATGGCACTCATTCAGGTGACGCTAACTCGCCTACATTATGTAGAAACAATGTAGCAGATAGATACCGTTTAGCCATCATCTGAAAATAAGCGGTGTGTACAGATAGGGATGCGATGACAATAATATTTGTGATTGCTTCATGCTGCCCTTTCGTTGCATGCTGGAATGTACGGGATAGTTCTTTTGCTTTACGTTCAATTGAAATTTCTATTTTCTGAATGGCGGTATGTAAATCCTTATTATCCGATAAATAAGTATAATCTGTATTTAGTTCTTGAAAAAGAGAAGAATACGCTGCGTATAACCGCACTGGATTGATTAAATCATCTTCCTGATCTGAGGGATCATTGACAATAAGCTGAAGTAACTTTCGAATCGAATCAAAGTCTAGAGCTGTTTTTAAATCTTCTACTATAAATAATAGGGCTGCTTGTTCAATCGAATACTTTTTCCCTTTTTGCGGGGAACCAATCATTTCTTTTATATCACGCTTCACCCAATTTTGCAGGGTGGTAATGGAGAAATTTGTATTTTCAATTTGCCTTCCCAATTCCGCAATTTCATTTAAAGATAACCCCATATCATATTCTTCATACTTTATTAATTTTTCAAATATTGCGGGAAGTGTAGTTGTCGCAAATGTTTTTATTAATGGTTCTTTATTCTGTTGTACCGTACGACTTACCATCCAAACATCTTGCAAAATAGAAAGAGCGGATTTTGAGTTCCATCCCTTTAATGAAAGAAGGAGGTCAGCCATCTCGTTCCTTGTTAGCTGAAAAGTGTTCATTTGTGTATCCTCCAGAAATATACGTTCTTATGAACTCATATTATTATTTGTTACCCATAAAGTCAATGTGCAGTGATTGTTAGATCTTACTTTTAAAATTAAATATATTTTTCTTGCATATTACAACATAAGTTCATATAATAAGTTCATAAGAACTTAAATAGACAAGCATATCTACATGAATTACAAATCCATTATTATCGGAAAAAGGGGATACAAAAGAATGAAGAAAAAAATGATTGCTTTACTTACTGCATTTACTTTTGCCTTTGCTGCATTTAGTTTTGCAACTTTAAATGTTGCACAGGCGAAAGGGTATTCATCAGGAAAAAGCTCTTATTCACCAAGTCAAAATACAACCACACCAAACAAGAGCCAAAGTTCAAATGTTCAGCAATCTTCTACAAAACCGGCATCAACCTCTGCTGCTTCTACTAGTAAAGGCGGCATGATGAAGGGGCTTCTTCTTGGGGGAATTGGTGGATTGTTAATGGGAAGTTTATTTGCTGGTCTAGGACCAATTGGAACAGGTTTATCCCTGATTATCAATTTATTATTGTTTGCGGGCGTTATAATGTTACTTGTGAGTGCATTTAAAGCTTTTAAAAACCGACGTAAGGATCAAGAAGCATGGAAACGTTAAAAATTTCAGAACAAGAAATTATAAATTCTATATGTATATACATTGCAGATAAACGTCAAGTTACACCTGCAGAAGTAATAGTTGAGTTAAAGTATGATGATGAATATGGATATTCTGCTGAAGTAGAAGTAAATGGTCGATCTCAAATACTAATTCAAGCAAATATGATTGAGGCGCTTCGTATGTGGCTAGATGAGCGTGGTATTGATCCGTTTTCAGCACGATTGCAACTCGCCCTTGAAGACAGCGAAGGGATCGTTGCTTACGCTAGCTTTGATAAAGAATATGTAGAATAAAAAAGGAAGAGTCACTCGACTCTTCCTTTTTTTACGATTCAACGCTTAATAAAAGAGCGATCCATTTGGATTGCTCTTTGTACTTATTTGATATTCATAGTTGTTACTACACTAACCATGGCTTTTGGACATTTATGAATTCAGCTAATTTTTTACTATGTTGTCTATTATCTTTACGTCTTTTTGCACGTTCTTCTGCTGATTGGTGTAAATATTTTTCTTCTTCTGTTTCGGGTATAACTGGCGCAACTTCTGCAGGTTTTCCGTTTTCATCAATCGCAACAAAGGTAAGAAAGCTAGTTGCTGCAATTTTGCGTTCTCCGGTAAGAATATTTTCAGCTGTAATTTTAACAAACACTTCCATTGAAGTTCTACCAGTCCATGTTACGTATGCTTCAAGACAAACTGAATCAGCTTTTGTAATTGGACATAAAAAGTCAACAGAGTCCGTTGAAGCAGTAACGGTTGTGTATCTAGCATGTCTTCCTGCGGCAATAGATGCCACATCATCAATCCAACTCATTAAGCGTCCACCAAATAATGTATTATGGCTATTTGTATCATTAGGGAAAACACGGCTTGTTTTAATGGATTTGCTTTCTTTGCAATATTTAGGTTTCATAAGTAAATACACCTCTATTTTAAATAGTGTAATGCGAGAACATTGTACATCATTTTCTAAAAAAAATGGTGTGAAACGCTTGTACCCGAGATACCAAACACAAGTAATATACTCACACTACTTATATAATATTAGTTATACTGATATAAGTCTACTATTTTGATTTAATAAAAATATTTGGAAAGTAATTGAAAACGTATACAAAAATTATTGTTGGGTTTAATCGTTAAATTGGAGAAAGCGCTTTATTTTATGACCTCCTTGAATACAATTGAAAATGAGAATCACAATGAAAATAAGGAGAAAGGTTTCTTGATAAAATTATAATAAGAAAACGTATTGTTTGGATTTATGAGTAAATGGACTATACTTATTTTCTTATTTTTCATAAATGTGTTATGCGTATTTGTTATAAAGATATGATATGACCTCATCGCATCACGTTAAGGGATACATTCAATTGATGGAAAATAAATCTAAATATAGGATTGACTAGGGTTTTTTGGGTTTGTTATATTCAACTTAATAACAAATAAAGGAGGGCTTTCTTTGCAAACAATACAATGGAAAAAATATAGACCCGCAATCATTATGTATAGTATTATTTTTCTTTTTCTTATATATATTGTTTGGCAATTTATTCTTACTAGTCCACGTAATGCTCCACTGGCCATAGGAAAACATCAAATACCAAATTTTCCTTGGGCAATTTGGGAAAGTGTTTTGTATTTGCACATAACATGCGGAATACTGGCTTTAGTTATTGGACCTTTTCAATTTATCGAAACCTTACGGCAGAGAAATATTCGACTCCATCGAATGTTAGGTAGTATTTATGTATGGTCTATTTTAATAGCCTTTCCAATTAGTTGTTATTTAGCGTATTATGCTACAGGTGGAGTACCTTCTACAATTGCATTTACGGTTTTAAATATTTCTTGGATTACCGCAACGATCATGGCTCTTAAGAAAATTAAGGACCGTAATATTGCTGAACATCAAAACTGGATGTTACGAAGTTATGCAATTACATGGGTGTTCGTGACATTTCGCATGTTTATGCCACTTACCAGTATTCTTTTTGGTTTTAAACTTGGTTTTCCCATTGCAGTTTGGGTTGCACTCATTAGCAATATTTTGTTTATAGAATGGCGTATTTCAAAACGCAATGCAATGAAATTTACAAGTGCACTTTAAGAATTGTCTCATTAGTTTGCCAAAATGGAGGGGAACATATGTCCACACGATTACATATCGTTGTAACACTATTTATAAACGGTATCGTACCTTGGTTGTTATATGTTTTGTTATCCAGCTATATGACGAGCTTGCTTGCGTTATCGATAGCAACACTAGTACCGTTAGTAGAAAATATCTTATATATTGTTAAAAATAAAAAAATCGATGCTTTTGGTGCTATTATGCTTTTTACTTTTATAATAGCCATATTTCTCGTTCTTCTAGGTGGAAGTGAAAAACTTCTTTTAATTCGTGAATCTTTTATTACCGCCTCAGTGGGTTTGATTTTTCTCTTATCTCTTTTGTTTAAACGTCCCATTATATATTATCTTGCCCTTCGATTTACTGTTAAAAACAATGAATCTGATAAAAATATTTTTACAGAAAATTGGGCTATTCCCTATTTTCGTCAAGTAATTCGTATAATGACGACAGTATGGGGCGTAGCTCTTGTGCTAGAGGCAATTGTTAGGACATTCTTAGTATTCGAGCTTTCGACTGCGCAATTTTTATTTTTCTCCAATTTTGTCTTGTATGGTTTTATTGTGGCTACGATTTTTTGGACAGCGATGTATCGAAGACGTGCGAGTGAACGACTACAAGAAATTAAATTAAATAAGTAGCTTGTTTGATACTCTTTCTACCATGACATTATACCTAGAAAGAGTTTATTTTTTTCTAATTATTTATTCTAGTCTAAGTGGATCAATCAAGGATACAATCCGACATTTTTATGTAGAAATTGTACTTCTGCTGTAGTGGAAATGACATGTAATTGAAACGTAATACTAATGAGTTTTTGATAGAATGAACTGGAAAGCAAATAAAGTATAGAATAGCTTATGCTTCTTGAGAAAGAGCCATATGCAAACTTACACAGCGGGTGAAAAAAATGATTCTAGACAAGCAATTAATTGGGAAGACGTATTATGAGACATTTTTAAAGGATGGGGAGGACATCCATCCAGTTCAATCTTTAGGGGAAGAATATTACCGAGAATTAGGCAATGAAGAGACAGAATTAGCCTATATTCGTTTTGCGCAAGGTGAAGTGTATTACCACAATAAAGATTATGAAAGTGCAATTTTTAAATGGGAGCAAGTTCAGAACGATTTACAAGATTGGGCCAATAAAAATATAGCTGATGCATTATTTGATCTTGGAAAGCTTTCCAGTGCAGAAGAAAAATATAAATCCATTACGTCTGACTCAAAATCGTTAACTGTTGAAGTTCTATTGCAATTGTTTTCTTTGTATATGCTCCAAGAAAATGATTCCAAGGCAGATGAAGTAATTAAGCAAGCCGTTACGATTGCTCCTGATTATCCCAATGTTACTTCTTTAGCAAAATCATTTTATGAAACAAAAGAAGATTGGCAAAGTGCTGTTGTACTAGCTGTTCATGAAATGGTTCGAACCGAGTCCGTAGAGTGGGCTGATGTATTAAAACGGTATACGGATGACGACCATTTGTCTTCAAGCGAACCTAGCTATTTTACAAATGCACTCTTTACGCTTTTTAAAGTTGATGATGAAAGATTTAAGAAGCTAATTGTTTCATTATGGAAAAATTATAGAGTTAAGGACTCCTACTTGTCTTGGCTTGAGACGGTAAACCAAATATTTCTACAAATTGAAGTTCAACCTTATGAATCCTGGCATGGAGTGGTTAACCAATTTCGTGATACGTATAGAGAACTTCTTTCGGGTACAAGATACATTCGAACATTTCAACCAATCATGCCAAATCATTTGCAGAATTGGATCAAGCTCTCTGATGTATCAGAATCTTTGTTTGCGGCGGCTGCATTACTAGCTTGGGAGCAAGCCTTTCCTAATAGTATGAATGATACTATCATTACAGAAGCGCAGCAGCTTATGTACGAGTCTAATACGTATGAACATAGTTTGGAAGATAGTGTGAACCTGTTTAATGAAGTGCTCAGTTGGGCCGAGCAGAACGGGGTTTTTGTTTCCTTCAAGTGGAAATGGCACATTCAACAACTTCTCGATTTTAATTTGCAGTATGTTCTTCTAGCAGGGACACAGTCGAGCGGTAAGGAAAATGTAAAGGATATTCTTTTGGGAAAAATAATCGGAGAAAAATTTTCTACGAATGTTATGTATTTTCGTGATGATGCTCGTACATTCGCTCATTTAATTACAGATGACGGAGAAGAGGAATATTCTTCAGGGACATATGAAGAGAAGAATCTATATATAGATTCTCATTTTCCAAGCAGATTTTTAAATGAAAATAAAATTGTATTAATTGATATGCCTTCTATAAATGATTGGGAAATCAATCCATTGAATCATGCTTTATTTGCTGACACGATGTTTTTCGTTCTTCATGCACATTTGCCGTTCACGGATCTTGAGCGGGATCTTATTATGCATACGCAAGAGCAAGCCCCCCATGTACACATTCAGTTCTTGCTTAATAAAGCAGAATTACTTCATGATGCCAACGCACTGCATGAAGTGAAAGAACGTATTCATACGTATTTTCCAGATGCAAATGTCATACCATTTTCATCGCAGGAGGATATAAAGGATATTACTACATGTTTGGATTTAGATGAAAGTAAGCGGGATAGATTCAAGGAACGAATTGGACAGTTACAGCGAGTGATACGAAATTTGTTAGCGTATTTACTTGAAAAACGGGTTGAAGCTGAAAAATTACTAGTAGAATCAATCAATTGGAATGAAGATATGGTAGTAAAACTAAATGGATTAATTAATAATGTTTCATCATTGGAACAAGAAAAAAATACAGTTATCTTACAATCCTATAAGAGTATCAAAGAGAAAATTGCTGCTGATTTCACTGAACAAATCCCTGCCATTCTAAAGCAATGTAGTAAGCAAGTCAGTATAAATAGCGATTTTCGGATTATAGATAAGCAATTAAATGATAGCATGAATGAACAGATACAAAACTACGTAAACGATTCTGTCATGCCGAAATTTGTTAATTATATGTTGGATTGGATAAATAACTGTAAAGAAGAATTGACTACAAGCCAGCATTATCTTGATGAAACGAAAGAAACGTTTAACTCGTTGTACGAGGAGAATCGAATGATGCTCTGCTGTGATTTTAAAGTGTTAGATGATTGGAAAAGAGATGTAGACCGAATCATGCGCAGAGTGCATATCGATCATTTGAATATACTTTTAAAGTTTGATCCAACTTTATTCACATTAAAGAGTATAGGTAGCCTATTTGGTCGCATAGACCGTAGTAAAACCATGCTCTCCAATCAATATAAAAAGTATGTGGAGCAAAAGGATTATACTGAAATAAAGGATATTGTGATTCGTAAGTTTTTTGCAGAATTCGAATTATTTGAACGTGCACTTGAACAAGATGTTGCATTGTTTTTCCGAGAACCCATTGGAGAATTAAAACGGATGGTAGAAGAAACACATATCGGTATACAAAAAAGCCGTGATGAGTTAAATGAGATGAAGGCCAAACCAGAGATTTATCAAGATCCTATAACATTATTTAAAGTGCAATTACGACAACAAGAAATGATGTGGAATGTAGGGAATTTCCCAATTTTTGTTGATAATTCTAAAGTATAAAGATAAACGTTTAAAAGATGACTATAAAAATGGTATTCATTTTTATAGTCATCTTTTTTAAATAAAGGGATAAAAGAAATTTCCCACAATGGTATGTTTCACCCTATAATGAAAAGGACTTGTTTTACATATATTATTGATACTGGCATAATGATAGTAGAAAAGGTGGGGGATAGAATGACAGTAAAAATTATAACCGATAGTGCTTCGGACCTACCGAAGGAACTGGCCACGCAGTATAACATTGAGGTGCTACCACTTCGTGTGTACGATCAAGATGAAAATGAATATATCGATGGTGTTACTCTAGATTCTTACGATTTATTTCGTAATATGCGAGAAGGAAAGGTTTATAAAACATCTTTACCATCTTATGAAACTATACATCAAGTATTTTTAGATTACGCAAAGAAGGGAATGTCTTGCATCTATATAGCCTTCTCCTCCGAGTTATCAGGGACTTATCAATCTGCACAATTGGTTAAAATGGATGTTAAAGAGAAATATCCAGATTTTGATTTGCATATTTTTGATACAAAGTGTGCATCTATGGGCCAAGGACTTGTAGCAATTCGTGCTGCTCAGCTTTCTAAAGAAGGAAACTCCGCAGAAGCTATTCTATCGATTGTAAGTAAACTCGCTTCTCAAATGGAACACATTTTTACAGTAGATGATTTACAGTATCTCGTTCGCGGTGGAAGAGTCAGCAAGGTTGCTGGGTTTATAGGAGGATTACTTAATATTAAACCGCTTCTTCATGTAGAAAGCGGAAAGCTAATACCGCTTGAAAAATTACGAGGAAGAAAAAAAGTGTTTCATCGCATGGTTGAAATTATGGAACAAAGAGGAGAACATTTGATAAACCAAACGATTGGAATTAGTCATGGGGATGATATTGAGAGTGCAACATTATTAAAAAATATGATTCAGGAAAAATTTGGTTGTACTGATTTTGTAATCAGTACAATAGGAGCAGCCGTTGGGGCACATTCAGGACCCGGTACACTTGCCCTCTTCTTTTTAAATAAAATACATGATTAATATGCTATATTTCCTTTACTAGTAAAATGAAGTGCAAGCAAATATTGAGATATTTTCATAATTATGATAAGCTACTCTTTCCTCATGATGTGTTTTCCTATACAATCATAGTGGAAACTATTTGAAAAGGAAGTACGTTCTATGAATGAAATTATAAATCCGATGCTCATGTTTATTGCAATTATTTTAACAGTTATTGCTTCTTTTACCTCATTTGATTTACTTGTACTCATGAAAAGTACGGACAGAAACAAGCGATTTCTATTTTTAGGAAGTATCTTTTCAATGGGTATTGGAATTTGGGTTACAAACTTTTTTGGAGTTCTTGCACGTGATATGAATGCTATAAGTTCCTATCATTTATTAATTGCAGCTGCTTCAGCCTTAGCAGGGGTACTTTTAACTGGAGTTGCCTATTGTTGGCTATGTAAAAGTGATATCCGAAATATTGATGTGCTTACAACAAGCTTCATCATGACAGTTACAGCTTTATTGATTTTTGTAGGCAGTATGTACGGCATGAATGTAGACTTTCATATTGATGTATTTGTATCTATTCTTTCAGGTCTTATGATATTTCTTGCATTCTTTGCATCATTATGGATGCTTTTTCGTGCGAACAAAAAACAGAATAGTCTCTTGTGGTTAAAGCCACTTGGGGCCTGTTTAGTGACAGCATCTATTATTGAGAGCCATTTTTTATTAATGCAAGCTTCAATATTTCCTACAATACAAGAAACAAGTACACTTTCAGGAAATATATTAATGTATATGATGTTATTTGCTTCTATCCTAATATTAGGGAGTCTTGTTGTTTCTACAACAATTATTAGTAAACGTTTAACTGCAAGTGATACGTATTTAAGAGATTTTCAATATGCACTAGATGCTTCTTCGATTGTTGCGATTACGGATCCAAAAGGAACCATAACGTATGTGAATGATAAATTCGTTGAAATATCAAAATATAGCCGGCAAGAACTACTTGGTCAAAACCATAGTATTTTAAATTCCGGAGAACATCCAAAGGAATTCTTTAAAGCTATGTGGCAAACGATAGGGAATGGAAAGGTATGGAATGGGGAAATTCGCAATCGTGCCAAGGACGGTACATTGTATTGGGTAGATACAACAATTGTTCCCTTTTTAAATGAGAATAATAAACCTTATCAATATCTTGCTATCCGCAATGATATAACAGAACGTAAAAGAACAGAAGAAATGCTACGTCGTCAAGATAAGCTTGCGGCAATAGGACAAATGGCTGCTGGTATTGCTCATGAAATTCGAAATCCCTTAACCTCCATGAAGGGATATACTGAATTTTTGCAGTTAGATGAACATGATGATGAACGTAATGAGTATCTTTCTATAATTTTGGATGAGGTGGATCGAGTAAACGAGATTGTCGAAGATTTTCTCGTGTTAGCTAAACCTAAAGTTGTGCAGCTAAAGCGTCATAATGTTGTTGCAATCGTTCAACACGTCTTAGCGCTCATGCAGTTTGATGCAAGAAAAAAGGGTATTCGATTTATGCTAGATTTTAACTTTGAGAATATTCTGGTAGATTGCGATGAAAGTCGTTTAAAGCAGGTGTTTCTTAACTTTTTGAAAAATGGAATGGAAGCAATGCCGGGTGGCGGGGAGATTCGAGTCAATCTTCATGCTCATTCTGGTCATGTCCATATCTCAATTCAAGATACCGGTCTTGGAATTCCTAAAGATAAACTGAAGAAAATTGGAGAACCCTTTTTTACAACGAAGAAAAATGGAAATGGCCTCGGTCTGATGGTAAGCTTTAAAATTATTGAAGGACATAATGGTAAAATTGTTGTAGATAGCGAAATGAATATTGGAACCACATTCACTGTGATTTTACCGGTGCAAGAAATTGCATAGTACGAGTAAGGCTTAATTTTAAAAAATGTGTTGACAGTTTACTAAATAACAATCTATAATACAAATCATAGTAATTCAAAAAATTTAAACAATTGCGACGATGGGAACGAAGTAGTCTTTATTTCCAAGTTACAGAGAGCTGATGGTTGGTGCAAATCAGTACTGGAATAGAAACGAAATACAATCCTTGAGCATCTTTTTCGTAATAAAGAGAATTTTCTTTATGAAGGGAAAGACGGTCCTAGTGGATCGTTATCAAGTAAGAGTGGCAGATACGTCTGCAATTAGGGTGGTACCGCGATAATAATCGTCCCTACTGAGAAATCAGTAGGGGCTTTTTTATTATAGATCATTAATTTTATATATGTGTTGAAAGGAACAAAAGTAGTGGTTATCTCACTGTTACAGAGAGCTGATGGTTGGTGCAAATCAGTATATAGATAATCGTGAAGTACAATCCTGGAGCATTCTTTTCGAAATAGCATGGCTATCTAGGGGAGAACGGTCATATGAGATCGTTAACAAGTCAAAGAGGCAGACATTGTCTGCAAATAGGGTGGTACCGCGATAATAATCGTCCCTGTCATACATGACAGGGACGTTTTTTATAAACTATGGAAAGTATTCTTGTCTTAGAAAGGAGAACCAGTAAAAATTGTTTTAATGGAAATAAGAATCTCGCACATTCTTATATTCAATCATTCCAACACATCGAAAAATTCACTTTCCAAAATTAAATAATAGTACACTTTGGAAATAAAGGCAATAATCATTTAAAGATAGCTGATGTGTTTGTATTGTAAGTTTTCAATTGATAAAAATAAATCATATAAAAATCAGGAGGTAATACAATGACAACTCATGAATTAGATAACTTACGTAACAAAGTAGATGAAATTAACTTACAGCTTTTACAATTATTAAATGAACGTGCAAAGGTAGTAAAAAAAATTGGGGAACAAAAGAAAGTGCATGGTGTAAAACGTTTTGATCCAGTCAGAGAACGTCAAGTACTAGACATTATTGCGGAAAACAATGAAGGACCATTTGAAACGTCCACATTACAACATATTTTCAAAACAATCTTCAAAGCAAGTCTTGAGCTTCAAGAAGATGACCATCGTAAAGCGCTACTTGTATCACGTAAGAAGAAACCAGAAGATACAGTTGTTGAAGTCAAAGGTGTAAAAATTGGCGACGGAACGCAAACGTTTATTATGGGACCATGTGCGGTAGAAAGCTACGAACAAGTTCGCGAAGTTGCACAAGCAATGAAGCAACAAGGTTTAAAACTAATGAGAGGCGGAGCATTCAAACCTCGTACTTCTCCTTACGATTTCCAAGGGCTAGGTGTAGAAGGATTAGAAATTTTACGTAAAGTAGGAGATGAATTCGATTTAGGAATTATCAGTGAAATTCTAAATCCGAATGATATTGAAATGGCTCTTGATTATGTTGATGTCATTCAAATCGGAGCAAGAAATATGCAAAACTTCGATTTGTTAAAGGCAGCAGGAAAAGTTAAAAAACCAATTCTTCTAAAACGTGGACTATCTGCAACGATTGAGGAATTCATGTACGCTGCTGAATACATCATGTCCCAAGGGAATGATCAAATTATCTTATGTGAACGTGGTATTCGAACTTACGAAAAAGCAACAAGAAATACGCTTGATATTTCTGCTGTTCCAATTCTTAAGAAAGAAACACATTTACCAGTATTAGTTGATGTTGTGCATTCTACTGGAAGACGTGATCTTCTAATTCCGACTGCAAAAGCCGCACTAGCAATTGGTGCAGATGCAGTAATGGCAGAGGTTCATCCTGATCCAGCTGTTGCATTATCAGATTCAGCACAACAAATGAATATTCCACAATTCAATGATTTCATGAAAGAATTAAAGGAATTTCAAGCAAGATTAACTCCGCAACAATCTGTACAATCATAATTAATATTGATTACTATGTTTGAAAATAATCCTCCTTCTAGAATCTAGAAGGAGGAATCTATTATTAAAGAGAAAACAGATCGCCACTTTCAGGAGGTTTTAACATGAGATATATAACTGCGGGTGAGTCACACGGACCACAGCTAACTGTTATTATTGAAGGAGTACCAGCTGGTTTGTCGTTGACTGCTGAGGATATTAATATAGAGCTACAAAGAAGGCAAAAAGGGCACGGTAGAGGAAGACGAATGGTAATTGAAAAGGATCAAGTCAAAATTGTAAGCGGTGTTAGACATGGCTATACACTAGGTTCCCCAATTGCATTAGTCGTTGAAAACAAAGATTATACACACTGGACTAAAATTATGGGAGCAGGGCCAGTTTCCGATCAAGATTTAGAAGAAATGAAGCGAGTGATCACAAAACCTCGTCCCGGGCATGCTGATTTAAATGGTGCGATTAAATATGGTCATCGTGATATTCGAAATGTGTTGGAACGTTCTTCTGCTCGTGAAACGACTGTTCGCGTTGCAGCAGGTGCGGTGGCGAAAAAAATATTAAAAGAGTTAGGTATAAAAATTGCTGGACATGTTTTAGAAATTGGTGGTGTGGTAGATGAATCTCGTCATTATGAATCCATCGAAGAACTGCAGCACATCACAGAGGCTTCACCTGTTCGTTGCTTAGATGAAAAAGCCGGTGAAAAGATGATGAAAGCAATCGATGATGCAAAAGCGAATGGGGATTCGATTGGAGGGATAGTCGAAGTTATAGCGGAAGGTATGCCAACAGGAGTAGGTAGCTATGTGCATTACGATCGAAAGCTCGATGCAAAGCTGGCTTTTGCTATGATGAGTATAAATGCATTCAAGGGAGTAGAAATCGGAATCGGATTTGAAGCAGCAAAGAAGCCAGGCAGTGAAGTACATGACGAAATTATATGGAATGACGGATATGAACGAAAAACAAATCGTGCGGGTGGTATAGAAGGTGGCATGACAACGGGGATGCCAATTGTAATTCGCGGGGTGATGAAACCAATTCCTACTTTGTATAAACCTCTCCAAACGATTGACATTGAGACAAAAGAGCCATTTCAAGCGAGTGTGGAACGGTCAGATAGCTGTGCTGTACCAGCAGCAAGTGTTGTAGCTGAATCTGTAGTTGCATGGGAGCTTGCAAGTGCAATTGTTGATCAATTCGGAGTAGATCGTATGGATTTGATTGCACAAAACATTGCTAAGCACCGTGAATATAGTCAGACATTTTAATGTCAGGATTGTAGGTTTTTCAACGTAGTTACTTTATGTATGAAGTAGCACGGAAATAAACGTAAGGAATGATTTCGATGCCAAAACAGGTGCTTCTTGTTGGAACGGGTCTAATAGGTGGATCCATTGCCCTTGCTATAAAAAAAGAAAATGAAGTTTATATAGTAGGATATGATATTAATGAAGAGCAAGTACAACGCGCTAAGGAAATTGGTGTGATAGATGAAGTTGGTAGAAATGTGTTGGACGAAGCAGAGAAATCTGATGTTATCATTTTGGCTTCACCTGTAGAAGTTACTGTCTCATTGCTCGAACAGCTTGCCACTTGTCAATTACGTGAACATGTTATTATTACAGATGTTGGAAGCACCAAGGTAAAGATTATGCATGCAGCTTCTCAGCTTGCAGAGCGGGGAATAACTTTTATCGGTGGTCATCCAATGGCTGGTTCTCATAAGACTGGAGTTGAAAGTGCAAAAGCGCATTTGTTTGAAAATGCTTTTTATATTTTCACTCCTTTTCCTACCACACCGAAAGAAAAAGTAGAGCAATTAAAAGAATTACTAAAGGGGACACGTGCACATTTTCTAATTCTTGAACAAACGGAACATGATCATGTTACAGGAATTGTTAGTCATTTTCCTCATGTCATTGCTTCTGGCTTAGTTAAGCTTATACAGAAGCATGCAGATGAAAATGATTATGTGACAGCGCTGGCATCCGGAGGATTCCGAGATATTACGCGCATTGCATCGAGTAGTCCTAAGATGTGGACTGACATTGTAAAACAAAATCGTTCACAGCTAGTCACCCTTCTGCAGGAATGGATTGCTGAGATGAAACAAGTAGAAGAAATGATTGAGAGTGATAATGAAAAATGGATATATGATTTTTTTGCTCGTGCAAAGCAATTCCGTGACTCTTTGCCTGTAAATTCGAGTGGAGCGATTCCGTCTTATTTTGATTTGTATGTTGACGTTATTGACAAAGTTGGCGCCCTTGCTGATATTACATCCGTACTTGCAAAACACGAGATTAGTGTAAGTAATTTGCAAATTTTAGAGGCAAGAGAAGGATTACTTGGTGTATTACGAATTAGTTTTCAATCCGAGAAAGACCGCAGTCATGCTAAAGTCCAGTTAGAACACGAAAATTACCAAACATACGAGGTATTATAAGGAGAGTGAACGTATGCGAGTATTACATAGTAGTTTACAGGGATTAAATGGCGAATTGAAAGTGCCTGGAGATAAATCTATTTCACATCGTGCGGTTATGTTCGGCAGTATTGCAACGGGAACGACAAAAATTACAGGTTTCTTGCCAGGTGCTGATTGCCTAAGTACAATTGCATGTTTTCGAAAGCTTGGTGTTTCCATTACACAAGATCATGACTGTGTAGAAATAATAGGAAACGGTATTGATGGTTTGAAGGAAGCAAATGAAGTATTGGATGTTGGTAATTCAGGGACAACGATCCGTCTTATGCTAGGAATATTAGCAGGAACCTCGTTTCATTCTTGCCTGCAAGGTGATGAATCCATTGCAAAAAGACCAATGAAGCGTGTTACCAACCCGTTGCGCCAACTCGGAGCAAAGATTGATGGTAGACAAGAGGGAACCTATACTCCGCTTTCGATACGTGGCGGCAATTTAAAGGCAATTTCTTATCAATCGCCTGTTGCAAGCGCTCAAGTGAAATCGTCTATCTTACTTGCTGGTTTGCGTGCAGTAGGAGTAACTGCTGTTACTGAGCCCCATCTATCAAGAGATCATACAGAACGAATGCTTGAAGCATTTGGCGTCCATGTAAAAAGAGATGGAATGACGGTTATGATTGAAGGGGGACAGCAGCTAACCGGAACTACGATTGAAGTACCAGGTGATATTTCTTCAGCTGCATTCTTTTTAGTTGCAGGTTCTATTACACCAAATAGTAATATTCTATTACATGATGTTGGTGTAAACCAAACTCGTTCTGGTATTTTAGATGTGTTAGAAAGAATGGGTGCAAATATTGTAAAACAAAATAGTAATACAAGTTCATTTGAACCAAGAGCTGATTTGCGTGTCATGACTTCATCCTTACGCGGGACAGAAGTAAAGGGAGACGAAATTCCACGACTAATTGATGAAATTCCTATAATTGCACTAGCTGCTACGCAAGCAGAAGGAATCACGGTTATAAAAGATGCGAGTGAATTGAAGGTAAAAGAAACGGATCGCATTCAAACGGTTGTAGGGGAGCTAACTAAACTAGGTGCAAAAATTGAACCTACTGAGGATGGTATGATTATTTACGGTAAAACACCATTAAAAGGTGCGAAAGTAAATAGCCACGGAGATCACCGAATTGGAATGATGCTTGCAATCGCTAGTTGCATTGCAGAAGGAGAAATGGTCATTGAATCAGATGATGCCATTCAAGTTTCCTTTCCCGGCTTTTTTGAAACGTTGCAGGAACTAAAAAAAGATTAGGTAAAGTAAAACTCCCCTTAAATAGGGGATTTAAGCCTAGTTTATGGCCTAGTAATATGATTTTTGTAAATATAACAAAATAAAACTTAATAGATTCTTATCGAATTGTTCATGCTTCTTATATCTAATTTGATACAATAGTAATAAAGATATAAGTAAGGGATGCGATAATTTGCGACAGACAACTAGACAAGTGAATAATGATTGGAAAAGTACATTGCTTACATTTATAACGGCTGCAATAGGGGGAAGTGTTTTTGCTTGGCTACACATTCCACTTGCTTGGATGCTAGGACCTATTATCTTTATAGTTATCGCTAGATGGATATGGAAGATGAAAGTTGTATGGCCTAGCTACTATAGAAGTAGCGGACTTATTGTTCTTGGCTATACACTAGGTACATCGTTTACAAATGATGCATTACAGCATATCACTCATCAATTACCACTCATTTTTTCTTACACATTTTTATTGGTTTTAATTAGTTCTTTTATCGCTTGGCTGTTGTCGCTAGTTACGAATGTTTCATTTCGTACGGCAATCATTGGGTGTATTCCAGGTGGGCTTTCACAAATGGCAACGTTAGCAGAAGAAATACCGGGTGTAGATGTGGCAAACGTCATGCTTATGCAGACTATTCGTATCATGGGTATTGTGGGAATCGTTCCGTTACTAGCATCTTTGTTTCCGGTTACAGTGGAAACAAATCTACATCTTGCGATTAATCCAAGTAGTTTTTCCTTAGTTCATATGATATTTTATATTATATTTATTGGAATTGGAACCTGGATTGGACGACGAATTCATCTCCCTACGCCATACTTATTGTCACCAATGATTGTTACATCTATATTTGTACTAGTTGGATTTTCTCATCCAGCTATTCCTTCTTTTTTGACATTATTAGCCCAGTTGTTTGTCGGAACTCATTTAGGTGTCACCTTGCAAATTGAAAGTATAAAACGAGCGAAAGAAAATCTTATCTATTTTATTATAGGAACGTTGTTGCTAATATCTTTCGCGTTATTTGCTTCTTTTCTTTTTATGGGAATTGTACATAGTACTATGTTATCTACCTTTTTAAGTTTTGCACCAGGGGGTATTGCTGAAATGGGGACGACAGCGATAGCCATGCATGCTGATTTAGCGACCGTTATAAGCTTTCATTTGTTTCGGATCTTTTTTATTTTGCTACTCGTTACTCCTTCTTTAAGTTACATGTTTAGAAAAATTACGAAACGACAGCAAAAGTACGCTAAAAGTATATAATATTACATTAGTTAAAACCTCCAGACAAATGTCTGGAGGTTTTTTAAAATTAGATAATAAATTTCACTTACCGTATGTATTTTATAAAAAATATACAACATTCTATATATAACTCTTTAGACAGGAGGCATTATCAAAAAAAGAGGGCACTGAATGACTTTTTCAGTTCCCTCTGACATGTTTACTAAGCTGCCTGATGTTCATGCTTCAGAGCACTATCAACAGAATGATTTACGAACATCATAAATGAATTTATAATAAGAATACTCATCGTCACATAAAAGACCATATGAATATCCCAAATTGCAGCAATTTGACTTCCCATAAGTGGTCCTACAAAGTTACCTAAAAATAAGGAGGAAGTATTTAGTCCAAAAGCTGTAGCTTGCACTTCTGGAGGTGCAAGTTTTTTTACGAGCACATTCAAGGAAGGAATCATGCCACCTACAAATAACCCAAGAGTAAACCGGCCAATTAGTAACATTGTGATTCCACTGGCAAAAACTTGCGGAATAAACGACATAGCTGCCATGAATAATGAAAATGCCAATATTCTTCGTTGTCCAATTTTATCTCCGATTTTCCCTAAAGTAGGGGAGCCAACTAAATTTGCTATACCCGTTATCGAAACAACAAGCCCTGCGAGAAATTCAAGATGTACACCGTGATATAAGGTTTTTACATAAACAGTAGCAAGTGGCTCAATGCTCATCATGCCTAGATTTGTTATGAAGGATGCAATAAATACTGGAAACAATGGCTTCATCAAGGAAAAATGATTTATAGATGCGGCACCTGGTTCTCTTTGTTCATGATGGTCTTCATGCACAAAGAAGATGATGATAAAGCTGGCGAGAAATAGCAATCCTCCAGTAAGAAAGAACACAGAATGGTAACCCATATTTTCTGCAAGTACCCCTCCAAGTAATGGCCCGAGCAAAGAACCTGCGATAGAACCAGTTTGAAGCGTACCAAGTGCTCGGCCTGACTTAGCATCAGGTGTAACAGATGCCTGTAAGGAAACAGACATTGAAATAAATCCTGAAAAAATTCCGTTAATAATGCGAAGGATAA
Source organism: Ectobacillus sp. (assembly GCF_056992975.1). Lineage (NCBI taxonomy): Bacteria > Bacillati > Bacillota > Bacilli > Caryophanales > Bacillaceae > Ectobacillus > Ectobacillus sp. The sequence goes on from NZ_JBXKMX010000243.1 coordinate 22,987, forward strand.
GTAATTGAAGTGGACTCGTAACCAATCCCATTAGAGCGGTCACAATCCCCATTCCAAATCCGGCACGTAAAAGCATAATCTTACGGCCATATTTATCTGCCATTGATCCCCAAAGGGGTTGAAATACAAAAGAAAATACAAATTGAGAAGCAAAAATCCATCCCGTCCACTTCTCAATAGCAGCTGTTTGATGAACACCTAATTGTTCAATATATAAAGGTAAAAAAGGTAATACGATGCTCATCCCCATCGCTGCAATAAAATCGGATATCCATAAAACCAATAACGTTCGTTTCCAAGTCAAGCTAACTACACCTTCTATTCTATTCCAATCCTTTATTCGGTTGCGCTTGCTCCAAGCTTAGCAAGTATATCACGCAAATATGTCTTTTGTTCTTGGGTTAATGTATTTGTCATATCTTGTTCAAATGTACGTACCGTCTGTTCAACGTATGGTAATTTTTCTTTTGCCATTTCGGTTAATTCTACAACTTTTTCACGTTTATCCGTTCCTAATTTTCTAACGATCCACCCGTTTTTTTCTAGACGCATAAGGGTTCTCGTAACTGTAGGAGCTTCTACATTTAAGTATCTCCACAACGAGGTTTGTGTCATTCCGCCATATTTTTGTAGACAAAATAAAATCGTCCACTGCGAATGGTAAAGTCCATGTTTTGATAATCTTTCATTCATTTCTTTTGTTAATAGCCGAGCTTTTTGATTTAATTCATGCATTAAAAGACTGTTTAAATCCATATTCTCATCCTTACCTAGGTAATTATTATTTTTTTACTTTATAGCAACTCCATAAATAAGTAAAGAATATTGTTTAAATAACAAGCTGTACATTATGATTGTGAATAAATATTGAATCCATTACAATTACGTTACGAGAAAAACTAACAAAGGGGTGAACATCTATGAAAATTGATGAGATGATGTTAAAGCTACAGAATCGGGATTCGAATATATTAGGAAATGAATCTGCATCCAAGTTTGCAATACTATTACCGCTTATCGAAATAAATGGTTGTGCTCACGTTTTATTTGAAGTCAGAGCACATGATTTAAGAAGACAGCCTGGAGAGATTTGTTTTCCTGGAGGAAAAATTGAGGAAACTGATAGAAATGAATGTGATACGGCCATTCGTGAAACGATGGAAGAGTTAGGAATACAAAGAGAGAGCATTCAAAATGTAATTCCTTTAGATTATATTCCTTCTTTTTTTGGTTCCATTATGTATCCATTTGTAGGGGTGCTGAAAGATTATGAACAGAGCAATTATAATCCTTCTGAGGTTGCGGAAGTATTTACTGTACCACTTTCTTATTTTCAAAATACACTGCCTGAGTCCTATACCATTTCTTTCAATGCAGAACCTGAACAAGGATTTCCGTTTCATCTTATAAATAACGGTGAAAATTATAATTGGCAAACAAGAGAGGTTCGTGAGTATTTTTATTTTTATAAGGACAAAGTGATTTGGGGATTAACGGCCCGAATTTTAAAACACTTTATGGATATCACGAAGAAGGATGTATAAATATAGCACACCATCAGTGAAGGAATATTCCTCCAACTGATGGTTGTAAACTTTATTTACTAGTAATACTATTGAACTCCCATGTACTGATGAATAAGTTGGTTCGTTTCGGTTTGCGTTTGACTACTACTTTGAATTTGCTTCGTAATTTCTGATGCGATTGCAGGAGAAGAAGCACTATACATGCCTTGCTGTGACATAAACGTATATAACTGTTCTTGAAGGTTTAAAGTATCCTGCAATAGTCCTTGAAATTGTTGACGAACCTCTTTGCAATTTGCCTCTGTTACAGCTGTAGCATATTCACTTGAAGTTCGTTT
>NZ_JBXKMX010000244.1:0-9955 GCF_056992975.1 Ectobacillus sp.
TCGAGAGCAAAGAAACTTGGTTTCAAGAACATGTTCCGAACTTTCGCCCACTATGGGTAATGGAGCACGAAGGTACTATTTGTGGCTGGCTCAGCTTTCAATCCTTCTATGGTCGTCCAGCATACAATGCCACAGCAGAGATAAGTATATACATCCATGCTGACTATCGTGGTCAAGGATTAGGAAAATTAGCGTTAGAAAGGGCAATATCCTCTTGTCCTGGGTTAGGACTACACAACTTGTTAGCATTTATTTTTGGTCATAATAAACCTAGTTTGCGCCTATTTCTGAAAAACGGCTTTGATAAATGGGGGCATTTCCCAAGCATTGCAGAATTAGATGGCATTGAACGTGACTTAATTATTCTAGGTAAACGAATAGAAGGTTAAGAAAAAAAGTGACAATAGTCACTTTTTTTACTTTTTATAGGATTATCTTACAAAATGAATTGATTTACCTCTATTGGCAGGATATACATAACATGTAATTTCATCTCACAAGTGGCGTAATATGAATCTATTTATGCAATTTTCTTACTTTTCTAACTTTACAAAAATTACGGAATCGTGTAGAATATAACCCATAAATCAACAAGTTTCGACAGATGTTGAGGATTGGGAGGAAAACTTACATGAGTTTATTTAGAAAGAAGTCAGTTGCAGAAATGCTCGCAATTGAGAATGCCAAACCATTGAAGAAAGATTTAGGAGCATTTGATTTAACGATGCTAGGAATTGGTGCCATTGTTGGTACTGGGATTTTCGTATTGACAGGTGTTGCAGCAGCAAAGCATGCTGGACCTGCTCTTATTTTATCTTTTATTTTATCTGGACTTGCATGTGCTTTTGCAGCCCTATGTTACGCCGAGTTTGCTTCTACCTTACCGATTTCAGGGAGTGCATATACGTATAGTTATGCGACATTTGGTGAACTTTTCGCTTGGATTCTTGGTTGGGACTTAATTCTTGAATATGGTCTTGCTTCCTCTGCGGTTGCATCTGGTTGGTCTGGCTATTTTCAAGGCTTGTTAGCTGGATTTGGAATTCATTTCCCTACCGCCATAACCAGTGCTTACGATCCTGCTAAGGGTACATTTATTGACGTTCCTGCCATTATTATTGTATTTATCCTTACAGCATTATTAACACGAGGAATTAGACAATCTGCTCGTATTAACAGCGTTATGGTATTAATTAAATTAGCAGTTGTTATTCTGTTTATCGCTGTCGGAGCTTGGTATGTAAAACCATCTAACTGGACTCCATTTATGCCATTTGGATTTTCTGGTGTTGCCACTGGTGCAGCAACCGTATTCTTTGCTTACATCGGATTCGACGCAGTATCTACTGCAGCTGAAGAAGTTCGTAATCCAAAACGCGACATGCCAATTGGTATTATTGCTTCCTTAGGAATTGCTACTGTATTATACATTATCGTTTCATTAATTTTGACTGGAATCGTACCATATACTGAATTAAATGTAAAAAATCCTGTTGCTTTCGCACTTAATTATATCCATCAAGACTGGATTGCTGGTTTCGTTTCCCTTGGAGCAATTATCGGTATTACGACTGTCTTACTTGTTATGCTTTATGGTCAATCTCGTTTATTCTATGCCATTAGCCGTGACGGTTTACTTCCAAAAATGTTCTCTCGCGTAAATCAAAAAACACAAACACCTGTTGTGAATTCATGGGTAATAGCAGTATTAGTTTCTATTTTCGCTGGTATTGTTCCATTGAACAAATTAGCTGAACTTACAAACATCGGTACATTGTTTGCATTTATTACTGTATCTATAGGTATTATGGTTCTTCGCAAAACACAACCAAATTTAAAACGTGGCTTTAAAGTACCATTCGTACCACTTATTCCGATTTTAGCAATTGTATTCTGTGCATACTTAATCATTCAATTGCCTCTAATGACATGGGAAGCATTTGGAGTATGGCTTGTATTAGGTTTAATCATTTTCTTTACCTACAGCAGAAAACATAGCACATTAAATAGTAAAGAAGAAAATTCAAAGAAAGTAGGCTAATCGCAAACTACTTTTCTATTAAGAAGAACTCAAAGTTGAGTTCTTCTTTTTTCTTTCTTGTTATGGCTTCATAAAAAGATAGGATACATATTTACGTGCATTTGCATTTGAGATGGTTAGTATTGTTTCCTCTTCATTTTTTTCAAAAACCACACTTGTTCCGTCTAATATATCTTGCATTTGTTTGATGCAAAAGCGTTGTTCAATTAGAAAATCAATTTTCTCTCTTTCCGCAATGAACTCCTTATAATCGCTCATATACCCTCCTGTCAATGTGACTTATTACTTTATATCAATTTCACACGCTGATCTTCCAACTATTGCTTGCTGTCGTTCATTCCAGGTCATAGGTGGTAATTCATTAGGAGCCTCAACCATCGAAATAGCACTGTCTACTGGGCATACAATCTTACAAAGATTACAACCAACGCAATCTTCCTCACGAACACGTAAATAACTAGTACCATCTTTACCTTGCACTCTATCAATACATTGATGAGAAGTATCTTCACATGCAATATAACATTTATTACAATTTATACAATTGTTCGTATCTATACGCGCTGTTACCTTATAATTAAGATCAAGATCCCCCCAATCGCTATATTTCGAAGTAGCTTTCCCTACTAAATCCATTACAGAATGAATCCCTTTGTCATCTAAATATTGGTTAAGACCATCAATCATATCTTCCACAATACGAAATCCATGATGCATAGCAGCCGTACAAACTTGAATGCCAGTAGCTCCCATTAATAAAAACTCAACTGCATCTTTCCAGCTTGAAATACCTCCAATACCAGAAATGGGAACTGTAATAAGTCTGTTTCGTGCACATTCTGCCACCATGCTGAGTGCAATCGGCTTAACAGCAGGCCCACAATAACCTCCATGCGTCCCTTTTCCGCCAACATGAGGAATAGTATTCCACGTATCTAAATCTACGCCCGCTAAGCTATTTATCGTATTTATCATACTAATAGCATCCGCCCCTCCTTGCACTGCGGCTTCTGCTGTAGCAGTGATATCTGTAATATTAGGGGTTAGTTTGACTATGACCGGAGTTGTTGCAACTTCTTTAACCCAATAGGTTTGTTTTTCAACTAAATCTGGTACTTGTCCTGAAGCAGCTCCCATCCCCCGTTCTGCCATTCCATGAGGACAGCCAAAATTAAGCTCTAATCCATCAACCCCGACATCTTCTACTCGCTTTACAATTTCATGCCATTTTTCTTGCTTAGGTTCTACCATTAACGATGCAATAATAGTATGTGTAGGAAATCGCTTCTTCGTTTCATAAATTTCCTGAAGATTCACAGAAAGCGGACGGTCAGTGATTAATTCAATGTTATTAAATCCAGCTACTCGTTGACCGTTAAAGCTAATGGCTGCAAAACGAGAAGAAGTATTTAAAATAGGCTCCCCCATCGTTTTCCATACGGCTCCTCCCCATCCTGCCTCAAAAGCACGTTGCACCTGATATCCAGAATTAGTAGGAGGTGCCGATGCTAGCCAAAAAGGATTCGGTGAAGTAATCCCTGCAAAGTTAATTTGTAAATTTGCCATCATGTGTTCCCCCTTTTTCAAGCCTTTTCTAGGTTCATTATTTTTTTATGAATAGCATAGGCCGTTTGTCTACCTTGCTGCGCTGCGGTGACAACCATGGCATCTCCATACCCTTTTCCAAAGATTACATCCCCGCATGCATACACATTTGGATGAGAAGTTTCTAATGTATCACCGTTCACCTTTACAACCCCATCCTGGTGAAGTAGATCAAATTCTTCTATTAAATCAACATATCTCTGCTGACCGACTGCCATGATTACCCCATCTGCAGGCAGTAAAAATTCTGATCCTTTAATCGGTTCTGATTTTCTTCTACCATCCTCACCAAATTCACTTAATTTCATCTTTATACATTCGACCCCAATTACTTTCCCTTCCTTATTCCCAACGATACGTTTTGGATCCGTTAACCACCTAAATTCTACTCCATCCTGCTTGGCAAACTCATACTCAAACGGATAGGCCGTCATTTCTTCCTTGGAACGACGGTACACAATTTTTACATTTTCAGCTCCGAGACGAACTGAGCATGTTGCTGCGTCAATGGCGGTATTCCCTGCTCCGATAACAAGCATTCGTTTCCCCTTATATTCTGTTGGCAATTCCTGTCCCTTCGTTTGTTGAACAAATTCGATTGCATCATGAACACCGTCTAACGTTTCACCTTCGATATGAAGTTTCTGCACTTGTCCCATACCAATAGCAAGAACGACTGCATCAAAGGAATCTACTAATTCTGTAGTTGAAATATCAGTTCCAACTCGCGTATTCGTTCGAATATCTACATCTAGACTTTTCACTTGATTGACTTCCCAGTATGAAATTGCTTTTGGTAAACGAAATGAAACAATTCCATAAGTATTAAGTCCTCCCGCCTCTTCCTTTGCTTCAAAGATTGTCACAGCATAACCCATGAGAGCGAGATCTCGTGCTGCTGATAATCCAGCCGGTCCACTTCCTACAATAGCAATTTTCTTGCCGTTTTGAATTCCCGCTTCAAACAATACTTGTTCATTTTGGATGGCCCAGTCTGTAGCATAACGTTGCAATGCCCCAATGGAAATTGGCTTTGTAGAATGATTAAGAACACATGCCCCTTCACATAATTCTTCTGTAGGACAGACACGTGAGCAACTTGCTCCCATTGGATTGGAGAGCATAATCGTCTTAGCGGAGCCTTTCATATTATCTGAGGTGATTTTTCTAATAAATGAAGGAATATCGATTGATGTTGGACAGGCTTGTATACACGGTGCATCATAACAGTACAAACATCGGCTTGCCTCTTGCAACGCTTCCTCCTTAGAAAGCCCAGCTTCTATTTCTTGAAAATTATTCAATGTACTTATTTCCATTACGAATACAGCCTCCTTTACCGAACTTTTCAACGTGAAGGTTTCCTAAACAAATGCAGACCCTATCTCAGGTATGCAGGTAATCATTATGAATAAATTTAATTTTCTGAATTTTGTAAATTTAATAATATTATACCTTTCATTTTTAAATCATGAAATTAGTTCGTTAAGTTATCTAACACATAATCTTTAAAAATAAAAAGCACTTACATATAAGTGCTTTTGTTTTCTGACTTTCCTCTCATTTTTTTCTTCCATTTTTTATATGCCCGATAGGAATGTCGTACGAAATCTAACACAAAATACGGGATTCGAATACGAAACTTTGAAAAAATCGGAATATAAATAGCATAATATGCTTTCACTAAATCTTGCCATTTTGTATCAATTCCCTGTTTATAGAAGTCTGATACGTCAATGACGTACCCATGACTATCCTTCATCATCACATTTTTCCCATGTACATCAAAGGGATTTAATCCACGTGCCCTTGCATAATCAAGAGCTTCGTTTACATCAAGGATAACACGCTCAGGTATATAGATTCCTTTATGAAACGCATCGTATAAAGTAATACCGTCCAGTTTTTTTAAAACCAAATATGTGTTTCCATATAAGATTAATTGAGAGTATGCAGGATGTTCTCCTAATCTTTCATACACCTTTACTTCCTTCTCGATACCTTCGTAGTCTCTTCCATATACTTTCACAACCCAATCTGGATCATTTTCATATTGGAAAACAGCTGCATAGTTTCCGGCCCCAATGCACGTCCAGTGACGAGGCAAACACTTTACCTGAATGGGTTCATAAGGATCCCTACTTACAATCACAACATCTCGTAACAATCGATCGATCAATTCCGTATAATATTCTCGTGTGTTCATGTTATCATCTCCGAGCTTTGCATCTTGTAAACATTACGTTTTTTCAGGATGTTTCCGCTTCTATTATAGAATATAAACAGTCCTCAGTGATACTAAAAAACGAAATACCTTCGTTTTGAGATACAAGAAAAAACCGTCACATAATTTACATATGTTGGGCATCCGCAGCCCTGAAAAAGAGAGAAAATAATAATGAGGATAAAAGAGTTAGGAGGAAGAAAAATGACAATAGTAACCAATCGTCATCAGCCTGCTCAATTCATAAACTTTATAGAAAAGTGGTTAGCGGAGCATCGACAGTTTATTGCTTTAAAAGAAGAATTACTTGAAGCGTCGAATCCCATTCTAACAGAACAGCAAACCTATGACCAAGCGTTGTATTCTTTATATGAAAAAGTCCAACAATTCTACGTACTCTTTACGCTGCATACAGAAGAGGAAGAACGAATTTTACTTCCTGCTTTAACGAATATTCTTGGTGAAGAAAAAGGTCTCACAACTATATTTACTTGTGAACATGAACAAATAGCATTTCACCTTAGGGCCTTTTTAAACTGTGCCAAACCGAGATCCACTAAAATACCACTCGCTGCTGCAAAAAGTCTCATTTTCCACATTATAGAACTAGATGAACGTCTATGTGAACATATTAAGAAAGAAGAAAGTATCGTCTATCCATTTGTCGCCTCAGAATTTCAAAATAAATCAATTTTCTATACAGATGAACATATGTATCAAAAGGATTCAAACGAATATCATGTTTGAATCTTTTTTTGTTCATGGCATATTCTACGTATCCTTCTTACCTTCGTTCCATTTCGACAAATAATCAGAAAAGACTGCGTTTTCACAATTTACTTATGTAGAATTTTCTGTTATGTTGGAAAAAAAGGAGGATTTTTAAGTGAGATATGCGATAGTTACAGGATCTTCACGTGGTCTCGGAGAAGCGATTGTTCGCAATCTCCTTGCAAAAGAAGTCATTGTTTTTTCAATTTCTAGAAGTAGAAATACGGATTTAGAAGAGTTAGCAAAGGAAGGCAGCACACTTTTTTATCCATTCAGTTTTGATCTTTCAAAACTTGGTGAAATGGAAGAATTAATGGATGAGGTTTTCTCTATAATAGATTTAGATAGTGCTAGTGCTATTTATCTCATTAATAATGCAGGGATTCTTGATCCAATTAAACCAATTGCAAAAGCGGAGCCAAACGAATTAATTGAAAATGTGAATGTGAATTTAGTAGCCCCTATGCTCATCACATCATCCTTTTTAAAGCGCTCAAGTTATGCTCCTTGTGATAAGCGAATTATCAATATTTCTTCTGGAGCAGGAAAAAATCCATACTTTGGCTGGGGTGCGTATTGTACAACTAAAGCAGGGATCGATATGTTTACACGATGCGTTGCACTTGAGCAGGAAGATATTGAATACCCTACTCGCATTATTTCATTTTCTCCAGGTGTCATTGATACTGCGATGCAATGCAAAATTCGTAATACAAATAAACAAGATTTCATACAACGGGATCGATTTCAAAACTTAAAAGAAGAAGGAAAGCTGCTTTCCCCTGAATACGTAGCAAATGCAGTGATTAACTTGCTAGAATCTGATTCATTTTTACATGGCGGTACGATACGAATTGATGAAAATTCGTAAAAAGGGGAAGGGAACCACAACTGAAAAAGGTATTACTCTCTTGTATGCTTAGAGAATGATACCTTTTTCTTTTTGAATAAAATTGTAGGTTTATGCCCTATATAAAACAAGCTAGCGTCCCCGCTAGCTTGTCTTACTTACATTCACCAATTTTATTACGTACTAAATATGTAAATTCCCCTTGTTTGATACACTAGTTTTCCTTCTAGAATGCATTGCGTACATCTACCTGTTATATTACATTACTTAGGTGGATTTACTAATGTGTTATTTACTTTTACACCAACACCGTCACTGTACACCATTTTCCCACCAAAATAACCGACAGAATACACAAGTACAAGAGAAGCAATGGAAACGACAAGATATGGTACTACTAATTTTTTAAATAACTCTTTACGTTGTGTAACACCAGTCCATATACGGTATGCTGTAAGTAATGTAACAAAGATTGCCGTTAAATCTGCTAGCTTAGAATGTAAAAAGATGTAGTTTGTATTCCCGTTTGCTGAATCTTCTGGACCTGTCCATACAGCAATCCAAGCACTAATGACTACAACAACCCACAAAGCTAATCCTTTACTAGGTTTAAATTCATCTTTCTTATACGCAATCCATAAGTCATATAGAACAGCAACAGTAATGAGAGCAATTGGAAAGTGAACAAGAATAGGATGAATATGAGATGTAACTTCCTGGAACATAATTAATAGCCTCCGTTTATTCTGATTAATATAACCTTTTAACAACTACCTTTAAAACTACGAAACCACCTAGTAGATTATGTACGCAAATTTAATTATACAGGATTATTCTTAAAATTATTTTAAAACATTGAAAGAAAGAATAACAGACTATTGTAGAAAATTAACTAAATATTATTAATTTATATACTTTTTACGAAATTGCCCTTCATGAATGCAAAAATCCATGAAGGACGATAAACAAGGAGAGAGAAAAATCACAGTGCATCCTATCTTCTTTGTTTATTCCTTGAAGAGTCTACTTCTTTAGAACCTGTCTCGGTATTTGTTGTTCCTTGTCCCTCCACATGAGCTGAACCTAATACCATACGTGAAGGATTCTTCTTCGTTTTTTTCATTTCTTTCACCTCCCTTTTTACATTTCCCGTTTTAAAAATTACTATTCCCATTATTCCCCCCTTGGTCAAACATATGGAATGGCTAAGTGCGTAGTCAAATGAACCCAATAACAAATAGAAAAGTGGAAAAGGAATATTCCCTTCTCCACTTTTCTTATGTAACTTTATCGATAATATAAAACAGCGACTATAATGCCTAAAATAGCCCCCACGATAACTTGGTACGGCGTATGTCCCACGAATTCATTTAATTGTTTGTAGTCCCTCATTTTCCCATGAAAAAAATCATTTAAGATTTTTGCTTGCTTACTAACAGCAAGGCGAACGCCAGATGCATCATACATAACAATAATTGCAAAAATAAGTGTAATAGCAAAAAACGAACTATTGATACCTTCTTTAATTGCGATGGCTGTAGCTAGTGCTGTTACAGTAGAGGAATGTGAACTTGGCATTCCGCCTGAAGAAAAAAACTTTGCAAGGTCAATTTCCTTTGTTTTTATTAAGGTTAATATGAACTTAGCGAATTGTGCTGCAAACCAAGCAATACTGGCACACATAAGCGGACCGTTAGCTAGAAGCATATTCATAATAAGCCTCCTATCACTTTAAAATATAGTTTATATAATAGTGTCTTAACAAATAATTAGCAAATGTTTATTCATCAAGATATCTTCACTGCATTATGTTTGTTCATCTTCGGTTCTATTTTCGTCATTATTTTTGTTTTCGCTATAGAAAATACGACGAGTGCAAGCCAAATAAATAGAAATGCTGTCAAATGTGCTACTGTAAAATGCTCATGGTAAAGAAATATCCCTAAACAAAGGGTAATTGTCGGTGAAATGTATTGTAGAAATCCAACCATGGAAAGCGGGATTCGCTTCGTTCCTTTTGCAAAATAGAGAAGCGGAACAGCAGTAGCGATCCCTCCACCTATTAAGAGCAAGGTTGTCGTTGTATTGTTTCCAAATGCCACATGTCCCGTATAGAATAGATATAAAGTATACATAAGTGCAAAAGGTGTAATAACAAGCGTTTCAAGCGTAAGGCCAATTAATGCATCAAAATTCGTTAGTTTCTTTACTAGTCCGTATAATCCAAAGCTACATGCTAAAGAAACAGCGATCCACGGAAATGAACCATATTCAAAGGTTAACACTCCAACCCCAAGTGCTGCCAATAAAACAGCAATAATTTGCCAAAAAGATAAGCGCTCCTTTAATACTACCATCCCTAATACTATACTTATTAATGGATTAATATAGTATCCTAAGCTAGCCTCAATTATATGATTGTGATTAACTGCCCAGATGTAAATATACCAATTGGTAGAAATCA
>NZ_JBXKMX010000245.1:0-21140 GCF_056992975.1 Ectobacillus sp.
TGACTGAGCGCGCTGTTTGTTCATCGAGAGCGGAAGTAGGCTCATCTAGTAAATAGACAGTTGGATTCATCAATGAAAGTCTAGCTAACGCTAATCGCTGCTTTTCTCCACCAGACAATGCACCGGCTTCCTCGTCTAGATTTTTATCTAGTTGTACATGGGAAAGGGCAAGATGAAGCGCTTTGTCGTCTTTTTCCTCTTGTTCACAAAAACGGAGTCCGATGAGTAGATTGTCCCTTACGCTTCCTTCAAATATAGGCGGTGTTTGACCGAGCATAATGATTTCTCTGCGAAGCAAAATGGGATCATAGGAGGAGAGGGGCTTGCCTTGATACAAAATGCTCCCGCTATCAGGGGAATGGATATCATTAAGTAGCGTAAGTAAAGACGTTTTTCCACTTCCGCTTTCACCTATAATACAGGTTACCTTTTTTTCGCGAATTGATAATGCTGGAATATGTAAAATATGCTTGTACTTCACGTTTTGTAGTTGGAACATAAAAAAACGCCTCCTTTATCATGTCTATTATGACGGAGACTTGTTATTGATACAATACTGTTAGATAACAAAAAACCCCGCATAATATGCGAGGTAATGTATTATCCATTATGGTATTTATACATCCATAATATTCCGGATTTCAACAAACGTGGCACACGACCCATAAGAGGTTGATTTGCTAATAGGCCAAATCCATGTTTCTTACCCAGTGCGCCGAGTATTCCTTTTAGCTTAATAACAGGAAGTTCTTCTGGAAGTTCTTCTCCGTTCCAGCGTTTTAATAAAACGGATACAATTTGTTCAGCTTGTCCTTCTGCTAATTGTGCAGATGGTGCATGAGGAAGGCTAGCACAGTCACCAAGGGCGTATACGTTCTCATTTTCAGGAATATTGTGATATTTTGTTATAATGAGACGTCCACTATTGTCTTTCTCTACTGGAAGCTGTTGTACAACGTCATTTGCCTGAATACCAGCTGTCCATACTATTGCATCGCAAGATAGAGCCTCATCATGATTGTATATGATGTTAGGTTCTACTTTCGTAATATTAGAGTTACGAACGATCTCTACATTATTCGAAATAAACCAATCTTCCACATAATGACTAAGTTTTTCTGGGAACGCAGGTAAAATGCGATCTCCTCTGTCAAATAAAATGATTCGTAAATCTGATCTGCTTTCGCGTAGCTCACTTGCTACTTCAACGCCGCTTAGTCCAGCTCCTACAATGGTAACAGTGGCATTCGCAGGCAGACTATTTAACAATTGGTACGTATGTCTTGCCTTTTCCATGGATTGAATGCTGCAAGTGTATTCTTTCGCTCCTGGAACGTTATGGTACTTATCTACGCAGCCGAGGCCGATAATTAAATCATCGTAACGTATCGTTTCATCATCTTTTAATTCTACTTCTTTACGATCAAGATTAACATTTACGACTGTACCGTATTTTACGGTAAGACGCGGATGTTCTGGAAATGGAATGCGAATATTCGTCTCACAAATTGTTCCTGCAACTAATGCATAGAATTCTGTTTTAAAACTGTGATACGGCACTTTGTCTACAAGAGTAATTTGGACATCGTCCGGAAGATTATTTGGAAGAAGACGTTGTAAGATTCTCATTCCACCGTATCCGCCACCGAGAATAACGAGGTGCTTCATGATGGATTTCCCCTTTGCAATTTAGAATGATCCCTTAAACCGAAAATCTAATCTTAGATGAATAGGTAGTGAGCCTTATTTAAGGAAATTTCACTTTATATTGATAAATTATTTTGAACATTACCCATCAAAATTATAACGAATCCTTGCGTAAATAACAATTAGTATCTAATCCTTTTTATAAGTTATAAATAGTAGTAATTGCTTGACGTGTTTTTTAAAAACCTTTACATTAGCAATAATAGTGAGGTGAAAATAGCGGTGATTAAGCCCTTAATTGAATTTTGTGTAAGTAATTTAGCAAATGGCTCCCAAAAGGCCCGTGCTGTTTTGGAAAAGGATTTGAATTTAGACATTATTGAATATGGTTGTTTAGGTCATTGTGGGAATTGCTATGAAGGACCATACGCGCTTGTGAATGGTGAGGTGGTAGTAGGAGCAACGAATGATGAGCTCATAAAAAATATATATGATTATTTAGAACAAAATGAGATATTCTAAATGAAACAAGACCGTTATGTAAAACTCATAGAGTACAGAGTTTTGTATAACGGTCTTGTTTGCTAGGTGAGTCAATCTTCGATAATATGAGAATTAGGGGATGTTCTTATTGTGTTCAACATCTCCACAATTTATACTTAGGGCAATCTAATTTTGTTTGGAGTGGGGAATAATGAAGCAATTTGCATTTACAAAAATGCATGGCCTTGGTAACAATTATATTTACGTAAATATGTTTGAAGAAAGTCTCGATGAAACGCATTTCCCAGATATCGCTCGCAGTGTATCTAATATTTACACAGGGATCGGGTCCGACGGGATGATTCTTGTCTGTCCATCTGATAAGGCACCTGTGAAAATGAGAATTTTTAATAAAGACGGCTCAGAAGCAAAAAGTTGTGGGAATGGTCTTCGCTGCGTTGCAAAGTATGCATATGAACATAAGCTAGTAGATGATCCGATATTTCTTATTGATACAGTTTCTGGACCGGTACAAGCACATGTATATGTAGAGAACGAGCAGGTAACAAGTGTAACAGTGGATATGGGAAAACCGCGTCTCAAACGCAAGGAATTGCCGATGTTAGGGGAAGGCGAAGACCCATTTATTACAGAACCTTATGTATTTGAAGGGAAACAATATGATATTACAGGTGTTTCTATGGGGAATCCCCATGCAGTTATTGTGGTAGATGAAATGAAGCAAGCGCCTCTTACTACCTTAGGCCCTGTATTAGAAAAACATTCGATGTTTCCGGAAGGAGTCAACGTCGAATTTATAGAACTTCTGAATAAATCAGAAATGAATTTTCAAGTATGGGAAAGAGGCTCCGGTGTTACGCAAGCATGTGGAACAGGGGCTTGTGCCGCAGTCGTGGCAGCGATTCTACATGAGAAAATGGAGAGAAATACTGAAATTACGGTTCATCTAGCAGGCGGAGATCTACAAATTACATGGACTGAAACGGGCAATGTACTCATGAAAGGCCCTGCTGTTACCATTTGTGAAGGCGTGTATTATTACTAAGCTTTGGATTTGTGAACAAATACCGATAGCGAGTATAATGAAATGGAAAGGAAGGTGTTACGTATGATTATAGTTACGGAACAAGCAGCATTTCATATACAAGATATGATTAAACAAAGCGGAGAGGATAATCAATATGTTCGTCTCGCTGTTCAAGGCGGGGGATGTAGTGGTCTTTCTTACGGACTTGGTTTTGATAATGAGATTAACGAAACTGATGAGCAGTTCGAATTTTTCGGCGTGAAGTTTATCGTTGATAAAAAGGATATGCCGATTTTAAAAGGAGTATCGATTGATTATAAGGAATCGATGCTAGGCGGGGGATTTACGATTGATAATCCAAATGCGATTGCCACATGTGGATGTGGGTCATCCTTCCGAACTGCAGCAAATGCTGGTACTCCAGAGCAGTGTTAGGTAAATAAAAGTACGTTATCGTTATAATAGATGAAGCCTAAGCTTATAGCCTAGGCTTTCTTTTTGTTTTATAAATGATTCTTGGACTGGTGAAAATAATGCTTCCCTGCAGTATGAGTGATTTTTATAGCAATTGGTCAGCACAGTGATATGCATGCTATTTCCTACTAAAAGAACCGTTTTGACTTTTAGTAAAGAAAGCTTGGTTCCTATGAAAAGTTGTACTTTTGAGATAAAATGGAACGATTTTTACTTGTATTCAATTAAAATACATATATGTTGCAGATGAGGAAGAAAAAAAGGATAAATGAAATAGGATTCTCTTCTCATTTCCTCTTGAAATTGGGTTAAAATAGAAGAGCAACTCATGTTACAGCACTACTATAACATTATAAAACATTAGATGGGAATATGTTTGCAGTTAGGATAGGTTTTGAAAAAAATAGAACGACAATTTAAACAGCACTACGATTATACGATTGGAGTTAAATAGCATGAAAAAAATGAGTTATGTCCTATTAATGCTAGCAATCATGCTAGTAACGACTGGTTGTGGCCAAGATAAGTTGAGTAACGGCAAAACGCCGCTAGTACAAATGAATGAGTCGAAGCAATTGAAGATTGGAATTAATCCCACGGTTCCCCTGTATGCTTCCCTCGATAAGAATGGAAACTTATCTGGTTTCGATATTGATGTTATAGAAGAGGTGGCAAAACGCTTAGGTGTGAAAACGAAGTATTATTTTTCAAATGAGGATTCTTTATTTGCAGGGTTAAGCTCTAAGCGCTATGATGTAGCGACCGGTCACATAGAAATCGTAAAAGAGCGACAAAAAATGTATGATTTCTCTAAGCCCTATCAGGAAACAAATACGGTGATTGTTGAAAAAAGTGAACAAAAAAAGCCAATCAATTTAAATAATCTTAAAGGAGCAAGCATTACATTACCTATCACCTCCTATTATGCTTCTCTTGCACGTAACTATAAAATGTATGTTATGCAGGGAGAAACATTTGAAAGCGGAATGATCGATCTGGAAAATGGAAAATCAAAATATATGATCTTTGACAGGGATGTCGTGCAACGGTACATAGCAGATAAGCAAATTAACGATTTGAAAATATCATATACATTTTCAGATAAACAGCAAATTGGTATGATGTTTCGAAAAGGGAATACTGACCTTGTTACTAAGGTAAATGAGAAATTAAATGAGATGGAGAACGATGGTACAATAAAAAGGCTTACGGATAAGTGGTTTACTGGGCAAGTGAGCGTTAATTAAAACGGAATACATGATGAAAAAGGAGTTACGCTAAATGAAGCTCAATATAAAGAGTTTTTGGTTATGGAATATCGCAATACTTTTTGTTTTTTTCATTCTATCAATTTTTAGTAATAGTCTGCTGTTCGATCGGGGGATTCCTCTTGGAGCTGACCAAGGATTTCATATGCTACGAATTCAAGGCCTAACAGATAGCATAAAGAGCGGTAATTGGTATCCCTATATAAATATGCGGTATTTAGATGGATTTGGCTATGCTGTTGATACCTTTTATTCGAATACGTTCTTATATATTGCTTCCTTCTATCAAATATTTGTAAAAGATAATGCTGTGCAGGCTTATAAATTCCTGCTGCTTGTGATTACATTCTTGACCTTTGTTTTTTCCTATCTTTCTGCAAAAGGTATTACGCAATCACGTATGATTAGCTTATTTGCTAGCATTCTGTATACGCTGTCGTCCTATCACTTTATTGATACCTTTAACAGAGCTGCTTTAGGAGAAACAATTGCGTTCGCATTTGTGCCGGTTGTTCTTTCCTCTTTTTATATGATGGTATATCGACAGAAGAATGTTTGGTATTGGTTAGTAGTTGGAATGTGTGCCCTTGTTCTTTCTCATATTGTTTCTACTTTAATGGTTAGTACGGTTTTGTTCGTTTTATTTATTGTAAGTTTTCATTCATGGAAGAAAAATCCAATCATCGTGGTTTGGATTGGGATTGCTGCTATTTTCGTAGTAGGTCTTACCCTATTCATGACATTACCGTTATACGAACAAATGAAGGCACAGCCATTAATCTCACAATGGGCTCCTGTGTTTAATGTGCCGGATACTGGGGTGAATTTGGGAGATACGATCATTCATTCCATTAATAATGAAGATGCTCGTAGTGGGGTTATGAATATAGGTATTCTTGTGTTACTTGCCCCAATTATACGTCTTCTTATTTTTGAAAAGAAAATTGTTCCAGGTGATTATTTCACAATTAGCGGTTTTCTGACGTTGATTGTTTGTACTAAATTGTTTCCTTGGATGTTATTTAGAAATACTCCTCTTAATGCAGTACAATTTCCGTGGAGATATATGGTATTTGTTACCTTCTTCCTTGCCGTGGGTTCCGCATTTTATTTTGGTGAAATGTTGAAGCGATACGATAAGAAGTGGCTCGTGTTTGTTGTATTCTTTGGCTCTGTTATCATTACGAATGTAAGCTTACTCTATCAAACAAGTTTTGAAGTTCGGGAACCGAGCGCAGAGACTATTTTAGAAAATACAGCCAATATCGGAATAGGGAAGGAATATTTACCAACTGGGGTAAAGCTAAGTGATATCACTCCGGATAGTGGACCTCTGTATGTAAATGAAAATGTTCATTATAGTAACTTTAAGAAAAATGGAAGCTATATTAGCTTTGATTATAATAATACAAATGACGGCGAAATTGCGATGCCAATCATATATTATAAAGGATACCAAGCACAAATTAAGGGAAATGGAACATCTATGAATATTCCTGTATATGCTGGGGTTACTAATTTAGCTACATTGGAATTACCGAAGGGGACAGGAACGGTACATTTCTATTATGCAGGTACGGCTATACAAAAGTTAAGTAAAATTGTGTCTGGTGTCTTTTTCCTTGTATTTGCTATCGTCCTTGTATATGAGGCAATTGTAAGAAGAAAGAAAGTACGTATTGAAAAATCACCAAATGAATAACCTATTGAATGAATAATGCTACTTTGGTTTCGTAGCATTATTCATTTCATCCACTATCTATTTTGCTAAGTATCGATATCATTTACTCATCGATACAAGGAAACTTGCCAATAAAAATTATTTAATAGAGTCCGTTATAACATATGGATAAACCAGGATGGAGATTCTGGTTTTTTTGTACGACAATTTTGTATAGAATACACTTTGTTTCCAAAAAACATCTATTCTTTTTGTATAATGGAAAAGAACGTTGTAATTACAAGGAGTGAAGGTTTAAATGATTAGAGAAAAAGCGAGGAATCGTTTCAGACGCAATGTACAATCATTGCTAGTACCGTTCCTCTTTCATTATTTAGTTTTATTACTTGGAACGATCATACCTTACTATAAGGATACCTCTCATGTAGGTATGGCTTTTAATGAGAGTGCACACAGCTGGGTTCAATGGGATAGCTTGTGGTATATCCATATTGCTAGCTTTGGGTATGAGAATACGACTGCAGCAGCTTACTTTCCATTTGTCCCATTTCTTTTGAAACTTGTACATAATGTAACTGTTATGTTTGGGATTACTGCAATTGGCTTTGCAATTAGCTTGTATCTATTACAAGAGTTTTTCAAGCGGATGCAAATGAATGATTGGCAAATTACGATGGGACTGTTCCTTTATGCACTTAATCCAGCCTCTATTTATTTTGCGACAATCTATACGGAAGTATGGACGGTTCTCTTTTCGCTAGCATCTCTGCATATGGCAACAAAGAATAAATGGGGGTATGCAGGATTATTTGCAGCGCTGGTCACAACAACTCGAGGGACTGCATTGCTCTTTGGCATATTTCCATTTGTACTCTTTGTCTATTCTGCAGTAAAAAGGCAGTGGAACGGGGTAAAGCAAGCGTTGTTTTGGGGATTAAGCTGTTTTGTTGGTATAGGAGCATACATGGTCTTGCTTTCTTTTATCTTTGGTGATCCATTTGTGTTTTCGTCTACACAAAAGGAGAACTGGCATCATTATTGGACATTGCCATGGACACAGTTTATAGATGCTTTTCATCGGAATCTTTGGACGGATTTTAGGGAATCGAGACAGGCACTATGGATTGCCACTTTCCTTTTCTCGTATTGGGGATTAGTGAACGTATGGAAACAAAGGGCAACCATTGAGTGGGAGCGCATAGCGGTTATTGGCTTTACAATAGGAAATGTTTTAATGACGCTTTGCTTTGGAACGGAGGATGCTCCTCTATTTAGTACAATGCGCTATTTAAGTGTGATTTTTCCTATATATGGAATAATGGCAGCGTCCTTATCAAAGCCATTTCAATGGCTTATGTTGTTTATCTTCGCTGCACTTTCGTTTATGGGGGCATGGACGTTTACGCATCATGCATGGTTTTTATAGGAGTCCATAACAGAAAGAAGAAAATCTTACGGAAGAATACTTACACAATGGTCTAAAAGTGCCATAAAAATTTGAAATGATCAATCCAAAATCAGGTTGACCATTTCAAATGCCAAACAAGTCATTTATAAGATCTTTTCTACGTTTACTTGTGGATCTTTTCAATTTTCCTTACTGTTTATTTTCGTTCCTTGCTGGAGCAGTTTTTTACGTGCACTTTCGTCTTGTCCGGGTGCTATCCCTGTCCATGTTTCTAGGTGGGCAACGCTTTCAAATCAATTCATATCAAGCCTGAATAGAATCGCTTCGTTCAATGTCGTCTTTAGATGAATGTAGTCGTTTTCCTAACAGAGCTTTATTTTAATCAAATTTTCGTACAGTTGGTACACGTAATGCTACGAAAATGATAAATAAGATAACGAAAAGCGCTCCGCTCTTCATAATGGTCGCAATGGAAAGATGCGTTGTGATCAGAAGGGAGGTAATCGTATAAGAGACAGGAATAAGTCCCATGGAAGAGAGCATCATGAGGCTCATGACTCGCCCCATCATTTCTTCCTGTACACTCGATTGTATGACAGCCATAAGTGGGATTGCCCCCATCGCAAGCGTAGCACCAAATATACTTCCCGCGAGTAGAGCGTGCCATACAGTAGTGCTTTCCGTTAATACCAAGAAGGAAACACCTGATATGAAAATCATACTAATACAAAACCAGCCACGGTGATGTTTTATATTAAGGATGGCAATAAAAATCGCTCCCAGTGCCATACCCCCGCCTACCGAACCTTCTAAATAGCTATAGAGGAGAGAGTCCCCTTGCAGCACATTTTTCACAAAAATCGGAAAGCCGATTTGCATCGGGCCGATTAGAAAAAAGTTTAAAAAGGCGCTACAAATCAATAGCGTCGATAGAAAAGCAGACTTCTTAACGTAAAAAATTCCTTCCTTTATGGAGGTCAGCATATTGCCAGCGGGTTTATCATTCGCATTCACTACAGGCATCTGAATTTTACGAACGAGTATACCGGCAAATAGCAGCATACAAATGGTAATCGTAAAAACAGTTGCATAGCTACTCACCTTAATTAAAAATCCTGCTAACATGGGTCCAAGAATAAGCGAGGATTGATTTGTCATCTGTGTAATTGAATTTGCCTGCGTTAGCCTGAATTTCGCTACGATTTCCGGTAAGATGGAACCATCAGCGGACCAAAAGAAGGCATCAGCTAATCCAAAGAATAAGGCAAATAAGGCAAAAGTATATAATGTAACTCCATCCAATACAAGCCATAGAAGAAGTCCCGCCACTAGACAGGCACGTATAACATTGGAATAGAACATGATGTTCTTTTTTGGGAATTTATCTGCAGTCGCTCCTCCAATAATCATGAACACGAGACGAGGAACACTGGAAGCAACAAGCACGAGACCAAGGGAAGCTTCTAAGTCCAGCTTTTTCACAATATACCAAGTTTGTGAAAAGGTAAAAAATGCGAGCGCAAAGCTCGAGAATAAAGTAGCTGCCCATAAATATAGGAAATTCGTATTTCGAAACAGCGATGCGTTCAGTTTTGAAACAGATAAGGGATTATTACGTTCCAATTCTTCCATATCGTTTCCTTTCCTATGAGATATTTATACAACGCGAAATCCATATCAATTCTCATTGTAGACAAAAATTAGGTAATTGTACATTGTTTTTCATTGTATGAGAAAAGAGCCAGCATATGCTGCCTCTTTCTATCTTCTCATTATTACTTAGAATGAAATAATTTAAACGAATTTGTCTTAGTTCTTTCGTACAGTCACGTTGTTGATTAAAACATGCTGGAACTATGAAGATGTTGCGTTTTCGCAGTTGGATCAATGTATGATTTAATGCTGCTAATTGCAGTTGGCGCTTCACCAAATCCCGCAGCAATTAATTTCACTTTTCCATCATAAGTACAAATATCACCGGCAGCATATACACCTGGAATATTCGTTTCCATTTTTGAATTTACGACGATACAATTTTTTTCAATAGTAAGTCCCCAGTCCTTAATTGGACCAAGTGAGGAAACAAAGCCAAAGTTTACAATTACATCATCCACATCAATTGTAACTTTCTCTTCAGTTTTCGCATCTTGAACGACAACCTGTGTAATGGCCTCATTGCCAACTAATTCCATCGGTATGTATGGCGTTTTTACATCTACACGAGAATTCATTAATGTTTCAACACTATGTTCATGTGCGCGGAATTTATCACGGCGATGGACAATAGTTACTTGTTCAGCGATGGGTTCTAGCATAAGAGTCCAGTCAACAGCTGAATCTCCGCCGCCGAATACAACAACTCGTTTACCTGCAAATTTATTCATATCATCTACGAAATAATGAAGGTTTTTCTTTTCAAATGAAATGGCATTATCTAATTCTAATCGTCTTGGTTGAAATGCTCCATTGCCGGCAGTTATGATAACAGCCTTAGAATAGTGTGTCCCTACATTTGTAACAAGCTTGATGGTGCCATCTTCTTGCTTGTCAAGCGACTGTACTGATTCTTCTAAGCAAATAGTTGGTTCAAATTTATTCATTTGTTCTTTTAAGTTAGCGATGAGCTCACCAGCACGAATTTTTGGGAATCCTGCTACATCATAAATGTATTTTTCAGGATATAATGCGGAAAGTTGTCCGCCAAGCTGCGGTAAACTTTCGATAATCTTCACGCTTAATTGTCTCATTCCCCCATAAAACGCAGTGAATAATCCAATCGGACCTCCACCAATAATTGTAATATCATATATTTTTTGATCTACCAAAACATTTCCCCCCCAATAAATAATAGTAATAAACGTAATCCATACTAGATGAATCCGTTTGTCTTGTGTGAACTGGATTTCTTACTCATCTTGTATAAGTTTACAAAAAAATGATACCATAATTCAAAAAAAAAAACCTTAATAAACATTACGGAGTAGCCTACATAAGTTGTCCATTTTGTATCCATTTTATTAATAAACTAAGTTTATAGATGTAAACTTATGGTATCTATTTTTGACTGTTCTATCTGCGAAGTTTCTTGAAAAATGACGAAAAAAAGGCTACTATTATGTAGTGATAGAGTGAATAATTATGACAAAATTCTAACAGATTTTTGACACTTATTTGTCAAGCTTGTATATAAGCGTACAAAATTTCTACAAAAGGTTTTGCATTTGTTTATACTGACTACTACGGAAAAGGGTTGTGATTAAGGGTGAATAAGCCAAAAATCGTTGTTTTGGGTGCAGGGTACGGCGGTATGATTACTACTGTAAATTTACAAAAGGAATTATCAGTTAATGAAGCTGACATTACACTTGTAAATAATAACAGCTATCATTATCAAACAACTTGGTTGCATGAAAATGCAGCAGGTACATTGCATCAAGATAAGACTTGTATCAACATTCAAGATGTAATTGACACAGACAAGGTTCATTTTGTACAAGATACTGTAGTGAATATTAACGCTGAAACAAAACGTGTAGAACTTAAAAATGGTGAACTTGAATATGATTACCTTGTTATTGGATTAGGTTTTGAGTCTGAAACATTTGGCATTAAAGGCTTAAAAGAACATGCATTTTCAATCGGTAACATTAATGCGGCTCTTCATATTCGTGAACATATTGAATACTCTTTCTCTAAGTACGCTGCTGAAAAACGCGATGAATTATTAACAATCGTAGTAGGTGGAGCAGGATTTACAGGTATTGAATTTGTTGGAGAACTTGCAAACCGTATTCCTGAACTTGTAAACGAATATGACCTTCCTCGTGAAAAAGTACGCATAATTTGTGTAGAAGCGGCTCCTACAGCACTTCCGGGCTTTGATCCTGAACTTGTAAGTTTTGCTATGAAATATTTAGAAGATAAAGGCGTAGAATTCAAAATCGGCACAGCCATTAAAGAAGCTACTGAAGATGGAATCGTCGTTGCTAAAGGCGATACAACAGAAGAAATTAAAGCTGAAACTGTAGTTTGGGCTGCTGGTGTTCGCGGAAATTCACTTGTAGAGGAATCTGGTTTTGAAGCAATGCGCGGTCGTGTCAAAGTGGATGAATTTATGAGAGTTCCTGGCCATGACGATGTATTTATGGTAGGAGATGCGGCTTTAATTATTAATGAAGAAATCAATCGTCCTTTCCCTCCAACAGCACAAATTGCAATCCAAGAAGGTCAAAATGTTGCCGGAAACATTGCTGTACTTGTTCGCGGCAAAGGGAAAATGCAAAAATTTGTGTATGATAATAAAGGTACAGTATGTTCTTTAGGAGACGACAACGGAATTGGTGTTGTATTCGGTAAGAAAGTAACAGGCTGGAAAGCTGCACTTATGAAGAAGTTAATTGATAACCGTTACTTATTTATTCTTGGCGGACCGATGCTAGTGTTGAAAAAAGGAAAATTAAACTTTTTGTAAAATATAAATGTAGTTAATAGAGAAAAAAGAGCAGAGTAGCCTTATAGGTTACTTTTGCTCTTTTTTCTCTATTCTATAAAAGGGGTTTTTTGTTTGAATAAACGAGGCAATGTTTGGTTAGCAGTTAGTGGTCTAGTTCGAACGAATGACGGAAGATGGCTAGTAGTAAAGAAAACGTATGGTGGATTAAAAGGAAAATGGTCGTTTCCAGCAGGATTTGTGAAAGAAGGGGAAACGATTGATGAGGCGGTTAAAAGAGAAATATTAGAAGAAACGGGAATTAGTACTTCCATTCGCGGTGTTTTAGGTATACGCTCTGGTGTTCTTGAGGGAGAAATTAGCGATAATATGGTTATTTTTTTACTTAAACCGGAGAATGAGGCGATAATCATACAAGAAAAAGAATTATCACATGCTGCATTTTTATCCCAGGATGCCATTTTACAAGATGAGGCTACTTCTGTACTCGTTCGCCATTTGTTAGAAACGATGCCAAGCTCTATTTTTCAGATGAATGATAAAGTGAATCCGGGAGATCACTTTGGTTACACTGCTTATCGTGTGTTTCTTTCGGAAAACAAGGATTGATTTTTATTGCTCGTTTCTGTAAAATTAAGGAAATGGAAGTCGGAAGGAGAACGTATAATGAGCATTCCAATGCTACTCATTTCTATGTTGCTTTTTTTCGTTCTATTTTTCGGGATTGGTTTTTTGTTAAATATGATATTACGTCAAACATGGGTAATGAGCATCTTGTATCCCATCGTCTGCATACTAATTATTAATAGAATAGATGTACTGAAATACTTTCAAGATC
Source organism: Ectobacillus sp. (assembly GCF_056992975.1). Taxonomy (NCBI): domain Bacteria; kingdom Bacillati; phylum Bacillota; class Bacilli; order Caryophanales; family Bacillaceae; genus Ectobacillus; species Ectobacillus sp. The sequence goes on from NZ_JBXKMX010000245.1 coordinate 13,298, forward strand.
CTTTCCTATCCTTTTCCTCTGTTTTAACGCGGGTTTCTTCTCTAGGACAGGCAGATTTATTTATATTACCTTCAGGATTTATAGGAGCTATCGCTTCAGGATTTGTTATGAAAGCGCTTCGAAATAGTGGGTATCGCATGTTTTAGCTTTTTGTGAATGGTGAAATAAGCGCCATTCACTTTTTTTCTTTTTGTGTGTATAAAAGAAAATCGTCTTGGTCAACACTACAGATGAAGGAGTGTTGAGAATAAACATGACGATACGAATAGTTACGATTCGCCTTTTTATGGCGTGTTTATTTTGCATGGCTTTATTAGTTACCTATCAAGCGATCTCACATTTAACAATATTAGAAATGATAACCGGCTTCAAGAAAACAGAGAATGTTCGAACATTGGGCAATTTAAATACAGAAAAACAAATGGAAACAAAAACAGAAACAAATACAGAAACAAAAACTCTTGAGCAGTCAGTCGATTGGTCTCGGTATGATTCGGTTGAAGTTACAGCTACAGGTTATACGGCTGGGGTAGAATCAACAGGAAAACATCCTGCACATCCTCAATATGGAATAACCTACTCTGGGGTGAAAGTAAAACGTGATTTATATTCTACAATAGCGGCGGATCTACGTATATTTCCGATTGGGTCTGTCTTGTTCATTCCAGGGTACGGATACGGCGTAGTAGCTGATAAAGGGGGGGCAATTAAAGGAAAGGAGTTAGATTTGTATTATGAAACGGTTCAAGATGTGTATAAACAGTGGGGAAAGAAAAAACTAACTGTATATCTTGTGAAAAAAGGTTCAGGAAAGCTGTCAGAAGCGGAACTAAAGCAACTAAATGAGGATGAAGCGATGCAGGTGTTCCGGCAACAATATAAAAAGAAACAGTAGGTTTTAAGAAATAGGGAGACTATCATGAAAGAGGATGGTCTCTTTTGTATGTATTGTTAGAGACATGATTTTAGAGGTTAGCTACTCTTTTTGTTATACTAAGGGTAGATGCAAGGGGAATTGAGGGATAAGATGAAGGACTACCCGCTTGAGTATTATGAGTTTTTTATCAAATTTAATGAAGGCGATTATTATACGTGTCATGATTTACTTGAGGAAATGTGGCTAACTGAAATGGATAATTTCTTTTTAAAGGGATTGTTGCAAATGTCAGTGGCATTATATCATTATGGATATGGAAATGTGAAAGGTGCTAGAGCCATGATGGGAGCGGCAAAGCGATATTTACAGCCGTATAGGCCAACATATTGGTCGTTGAATGTTGAATTTGTCCTTCAATTTGTAGAACAATGCATACAAATCATTCCGCGTGACATAGACCGTGTCCCTTTTGAGGCAAGCAAGGACCTCCCGTTGTTACCTGAACTTGTTTTATATATGGAGTAAGAAACATCGCATTGCGGGAAGAAGAGTACTATAATGTAAATCATAATGGAGGTGCATGACATGTTTCAAGTACAAGAAAAACTTAGCAGTCATGATGCGATTGTGGTTGCATTATTTGAAGAAGAACAAAGTAAACATGCGAACGAAATTAGTGCAGAGCTAGGCGGAAATTTAACGACGTTCATAGACGCAGGGGATATATCGCCTGCAAAAAAGAAAATTGCTACTATACATACACTGACAAATAACTCTATGAAACGATATTATTTTGTTGGGCTTGGGAAAAAGAATGAGTATAGCACGGCAATGTTGCGAGAGACGCTTGGGAAATTGTTTAAAACAATAAAGGGCAGCAATGCAACAAATGTTGCTGTTTTATTAGATTCATTCGTGTGCGGGGATATACAAGAGCTCGATGTTGCTCATATGGTTGCAGAAACATTTTGTTTAGGAACATACGAATTGCAAACATATAAAACGGGAAAGAAAACGAAAAAAGCGTCACAAGAAATTGCAGTAATAACAAACTATGATCTGCAAGAAGTAGAAGCAGCTTTATCGGTTGGATATATTCATGGCCATGCAACAAATGCAGCGCGTACACTTGTAAATATGCCGCCTAATATGTTAACAGCAGAAAAATTGGCAGACTATGCTGTATCCTTAGCTGAAAAATATGACATGGACTACAAAGTTTTGGATAAAGAGGAAATGGAAGAACTAGGAATGGGTGCGCTACTAGCTGTAAATCGCGGTTCCGTAAATCCACCTAAAATGATTGCCTTGCTTTATAAAGGAAAAGAAGAATGGACGGATGTTATCGGTCTTGTTGGAAAAGGAATTACCTATGATACAGGAGGGTACTCATTAAAGCCACGCGCGAGCATGATTGGTATGAAAGGCGATATGGGAGGAGCCGCTGCAGTTTTAGGAGCGATGGAAATTATCGGAGAGCTTCGCCCAGAAAAAAATGTAATTGCCGTTATTCCATCTACCGATAATATGATTAGTGCAGATGCGTTTAAGCCTGATGATGTCATTACATCTATGAGCGGGAAGACGATTGAAGTATTAAATACGGATGCAGAAGGTAGACTGGCATTAGCAGACGGCATTACGTATGCGAAAAAGCTAGGAGCTACACATCTTGTTGATATTGCTACGTTAACAGGCGGAATTATTGTGGCGCTTGGCAACGATACAACAGGGGCTATGACAAATGATCCAACTTTTTATAAAAAAGTTGTAGAAGCATCCATCGAAACGGATGAACCCATTTGGCAATTGCCAATATACGAGCGTGATAAGATGCGAGTACGCAATAGTCAATTTGCAGATTTAAATAACTCCCCTGGTCGTGACGGTCATGCAATCATGGCGGGAACATTTATAGGTGAATTTGCTGAGGACACACCTTGGGTTCATCTAGATATTGCAGGTACATCGGAGACAAAAAGCAGTCATGAACTAGGTCCGGCAGGGGCGACAGGTGTTATGGTACGAACGCTTGCTACACTAATCGAACGATTTTAAGATGAAATAGATGTCCTTATTAATGAGGGCATCTATTTTTATTTACATATGTTACTAGGAACACTGTATTTTCATATTGAAATGTGGGAAATTACAATAAAATTTGTTAGTAAAATCCTAGTATAGCTTGACGGATAAAAAAGCAATCATGTAGAATTTGAAGGAAGTGTTTTTTGGCTGCCCGTACTTCAATAGGAATTGTTAATAAATTTTAACACTATTCTAGTGATTATTAGTTATATAATAGACTGGTATGTGTTTGTAACGAAACGAATATCACCTTCACTTATAGTTTAAACTATCGCTAAAGAATTACAAAACATAAGAATTGAAGGATAAAATTGTATGAAGAGAAAGAGGTTATAGACATGAAAAAAGTGAAAAAAGCGATTATTCCAGCAGCGGGATTAGGAACTCGCTTTTTACCGGCAACCAAAGCAATGCCTAAAGAAATGTTGCCTATCGTTGATAAACCAACTATTCAATATATTGTGGAAGAAGCTATTGCCTCTGGTATTGAAGATATTATAATCGTTACTGGAAAAGGCAAGCGTGCTATCGAAGACCATTTTGATCACGCATTTGAACTAGAACAAAACTTATTAGAAAAGAAAAAGTTTGAATTGCTTGAAAAAGTGCAAGCTTCTTCTAATATGGTCGATATTCATTACATTCGTCAAAAAGAGCCAAAGGGACTAGGTCATGCCGTTTGGTGCGCACGTAAATTCATTGGGAATGAACCGTTCGCAGTTTTATTAGGTGATGATATTGTGCAAGCAGAAAAACCATGTTTACGTCAATTAATTGATGAATATGACAAAACGCTTTCTTCTATTATTGGAGTTCAACAAGTAAATGACGCTGATACTCATCGTTACGGCATTATTGATCCGCTAGAAAAAGAAAATCGTCGCTATCAAGTAAAGCAATTTGTAGAAAAGCCAGCACCAGGAACAGCACCTTCTAACTTAGCTATCATGGGACGTTATGTGTTAAATCCAGAAATTTTCATGTTCCTTGAAGAGCAACAAGTTGGTGCCGGTGGTGAAATTCAGTTAACGGATGCTATCCAACGATTAAATGAAATCCAACGTGTATTTGCATACGACTTTGAAGGAAAACGCTTTGACGTGGGAGAAAAGCTTGGATTTATTCAAACAACAATTGAAATGGCATTGCAGCATGATGAGTTGAAAGAAGATTTATTGCGAATTATGAGTGATTTAGTTGAATCGCAAACTCCATCTATTAAAGGATAATATTCGTAAAGGGTAGGCATAGGAAATCGGAGGAACTGCAAAGCTCTGTTTTCTATGTCTCATCTGTGCGTATGCAAAAAAATGGTTGCTTTAGAAGAATAGAACAGGAAAGGAGCATCTTCTTTGAAAACCATCACGATTTTAGTTCCAGCCTATAATGAAGAAGAGGTTTTAGATCAATTATATAATCGCGTTACAGGAGTAATTAATGGAATTCCTCAATATAATTTTGAAATTTTATTTGTAAATGACGGAAGTAAAGATAATACGTTAAATATCGTTAAAGAATTTCGTACACAAGATCCGCGTATTTCTTATGTGGATTTAGCTCGTAACTTTGGTAAGGAAACTGCAATGATGGCAGGTCTAGACCATGCAATTGGTGATGCAGTTGTTATCATCGATGCTGACTTACAGGACCCACCTGAATTGATTCCAGAAATGATAACATATTGGGAACAAGGCTATGACGATGTTTATGCGAAACGAAGAACAAGAGCAGGCGAATCCTTTGCTAAAAAGTGGACTTCAGCTCAGTATTATAGCTTATTAAAACGTACGACACGGATTCCAATTCAAGAAGATACAGGAGATTTCCGTTTGCTTGATCGTAGATGTGTAGAAGCACTAAAGCAAATTCGTGAAACACAACGGTATACAAAAGGTATGTTTAGTTGGATTGGATATAATAAGAAAGAAATTTTGTTTGACCGTGACCCTCGTGCAGCAGGTGAAACAAAATGGAACTATTTTAAGCTAATGGAGCTTGCAATTGAAGGAATTACATCATTTACAACATTCCCTCTTCGTATCGCTTCTTATTTTGGATTTACTGCTTCATTACTCGCTTTCGTATACATGGTTTGGATTATTATTAAAACGTTAGCATATGGGGAATCTGTAACAGGATATCCTTCTATGATGGCTGTTATCTTATTCTTCGGCGGTGTACAATTGATTGCACTAGGAATTATCGGAGAATACTTGGGACGTATCTTTAATGAAACAAAGAATCGTCCACTTTATTTTGTCGATGAATACAATGATCAGAAAGCTACGAATATAAACGGAGAGTCGCAGCCTGCCTACGTGGTGAAAGAACAAAAAGTAAAAGCCGGTAGATAGGAGAGGTGAAAGTTGAATAGGAAAAAAGAAGTTTTCAACTACTTACTTTTCGGTGGGTTGACAACCGTTGTTAATATTGTTACTTACTATTTATTTGTTACCTTGCTACATGTTGATTATAAAGTGGCTACTACAATTGCATGGATTGTGTCTGTTTTATTTGCATATATTACAAATAAAAAATATGTGTTCAATAGTAAACACAGCACATTGACCCAAGTTTTCAAAGAATTTTTTTACTTCATGGGATTTCGAGTGCTATCCTATTTTATCGACATTTTTTCCATGATTCTATTAGTAGGAGTCATGCATATCAATGATTTATTCGCTAAAATAGCAGCGAATGTTATTGTTGTTGTGTTTAATTATTTTGCAAGTAAGTATGTGATTTTTAAGAAGAAAACAGAGCCACGTAAAAAATCGCACATATCTTGATTATAGAACAAGCTGGGCCCAACGCCTGGTTTTGTTTTTTATCTCGATTGCATAATTAGCCCCATATAAAGATGAGTAATGGAGAGAGGTTACAACGTTTAGTAAGTTTGAAATGATTGTAAAACAAGGTTTATCATTAATTATAATTTACAGATTAATCTATGGAGGAGTATAATGCAGGACTTATTGCAACTCTTTAAAAAGAACAAATATGTATTGTATGGATTTGCATTTATGCTACCGTTCGCTATTTATGGAATATTATTCATACTTCTTGGAATAGCGCCGTTCGGACAGAAGTCTATACTCGTTACAGATATGCATACACAGTACGTTCAGTTTTATACGTATCTTTATGATGTATTAAAAAATGGAAAAAGTATTTTCTTTAGTTGGGAAGCTGGGATGGGAGTTAATTTCTTTGGTGTATTCGCCTATTATTTAGCGAGCCCTTTCTCATTGCTCATCCTTCTCTTTGATCGTAATCATATCCCTGAAGCACTAGTTTTGATTACCTTGCTAAAGGTAGGGTTAGCAGGATTCACGATGACGTATTTTCTTAGTAAAGTAACACAATATCGTGATTTGCCGCTTGTGTTCTTTTCAACTTTCTATGCGCTTATGTCATTTGTAACTGTGTATTCATTCTGTGTGATGTGGCTAGATGGCATTTATCTCCTTCCTCTTATTTTGTTAGGAGTAGAGAAGGTCATTCGTAAAGATCAATTTCTTCTATTAACGATTAGCTTGGCACTAATGTTTATATCGAATTTTTACATAGCGTATATGGTTGGTATTTTTACATTCCTATATTTTGTGGCTAGGTTTGCAGTTGTACATAGCATTCGAGATGTAAAGTTCGGTTTAAAGAAGTTAGTGATGTTTATTGCGATTACAGCATTGGCCGCAGGAATCTCTGCTATTGTGACACTGCCTACTTACATGGATTTAAAGAGTAACTTTGCGGAACGTGCAGCATTGCCGTGGACAACGGAATTTAATTTTGATTTGCTTACGGTGTACAGTAGATTTTTTAGTGGAGTTATTGACACAACCGTAAATGGTATGCCAAACCTATATGCAGGGGTATTAACGATTTTACTCGTGCCATTGTTTTTTATAGCAAAACAAATATCACGAAAAGAAAAGATCGTCTATGGAATACTTTTATTTATTTTGCTGATTTCCATGGAAATCCCTCTTTTAAATATTGCATGGCATGGATTTGAGCCACCAACAAACTTTCCATTTCGTTATTCATTTTTATTTTCTTTTTTATTATTGTATATGGCATTTCGCGTTTACCTTATTTTCGATAAAGAGATGCTACCTGTTCTACGGAAAATTGTGATTTTTAACATTTTCATGATTTTATTCATTTCCAAAATTGCACACTACTACATGCCTTCTAACAAAATTTTGATTAATGTAGCTCTTATTCTAGCGTATACACTACTTCTATATTGGAAGGCTTTACGCTCTGATAAGAAAACACTCGTTTCGTATTTATTAATTGCGGTCATTTCATTAGATGTGGGAATTAGTACATTATATTCCATCAAGCTCATGGGACTCGAATACGGTTATATTTTGCGTGATACGTATGCGACAGTTCATCCGAATTATGAGGATACATTTGCTTCGATTGCGAAGAAGGATACCGGATTTTACCGTGTTGAAACGACTGAGGGAAGCACTTGGAATGATGCGCTTCGATTTAATTATAAAGGGATTACCCATTTTAATTCTGTCGCAAATGGACATCTAAACTTATATATGCAGGATATAGGATATGGATTTCTAGATGCTCTTATTTTGCAAAATGGGAAAGGTATTGTAACGACAGATTCACTTTTCGGTGTGAAATATATGGTGTCCGATATCCCGCTAAATAAATATGGCTTCGAACAAATCGATCAAATCGGTCCTAATCGTGTATATGAAAACAAGAATGCACTGCCGCTTGGATACATGATGAACGGCACGAATTTTGATACGACAGGGAAGGATAAGCTAAAGATTCAGAAAGTGAATTATGCCAATTCCTTTGAAAATCAAAATAAATTAATCGGTCCGTTAATGGGTACAG
>NZ_JBXKMX010000246.1:0-14312 GCF_056992975.1 Ectobacillus sp.
CAAGCAGCCCATCCTATCCCATTATGGCATCATTGGACTTAGCGCGTTACTCGTTGGCTAGGTTAAAACGAGAAGGAATTGAGGAACTATCTTCTTCCCTTCAATACATTCGTGAGGAATTATCACGCATACCACAAATTACAGTGATTCATAAACAGGGACAAGATCCACTAAAAATTATTATTCAAACGAAGTGCAATTTGTCAGGGTATGATATACAAACCATATTGGAAGAAAAAGGATTATATACCGAATTAGCTGACCCGTATAATGTATTGCTTGTTTTACCGCTTTCAATTAATTCTTCCTATATAAAAGCAGTTGCAATTATTCGAGAAGCACTAAAGTCATTTCCTGTAATGAAGAGAAATCTTGCAGTACCTCTACATATCTCATCTTTATTTTCCACGTTGGTCATTTCATATGAAGAAGCAGACACGTGGACCGAACAAACTATTCCGCTTAGAGAAGCATACGGTCAGATTGCAGCAGAAATGATTCTCCCGTATCCACCAGGGGTACCAATTGTGATGCCCGGTGAACGTATCGAGAGGGAACATATTGAACATATACAAATGCTTCTAGAAGCAGGTGCTCATTTTCAAGGCAATACAAGCTTGGATACACAATCAATCCAAGTTTATGGGCAAAGAAAGGTGAAGTCAAAATGAAGGGTTTATTTATTACGATAGAAGGACCAGAAGGTTCAGGAAAAACAACACTACTAAGAGATATACTTCCGCATTTGCATGATAGAGGGCGAACCATTGTCGTAACTCGTGAACCAGGCGGAATAGAAATTGCAGAAAAAATTCGAACTTTGATTCATGATCCTGCTCATACGATGATGGATGCCCGTACGGAGGCTCTACTTTACGCTGCTGCGCGAAGACAGCATCTAGTAGAGAAAGTTATGCCAGCTCTTAAGGAGGGGGCTATTGTCTTATGTGATCGCTTTATCGACAGCTCACTTGCTTATCAAGGTTATGCAAGAGGGTTAGGAATCGATAATGTGTACGAAATCAACCGGTTTGCTACCGAAGATTGTATGCCGGATCTTACCATCTATTTGGATATTCAACCGAGTTTAGGTTTAGAACGAATTCACGGTGATGAACAAAGAGAAATCAATCGTTTAGATATGGAGGATATTTCATTTCACCAAAAGGTACGCGAAGGCTATTTACAGCTACTGAAGCGATTTCCGAACCGCATTGTTCGAATTGATGCTGCACGATCTAAAGAAGAGGTATTAAAGGATGTACAAGATCAAATAGAGAAGTATTTATAGGAGTGAAAACTTAAAATAAGTGAGTGATGATTTATGCAACAATGGGGAAAGTTGGCGGACATACAACCTATCGCTACCCAGATCATAACGAATAGTATTATTAAGCAGCGAATCTCGCACGCCTATTTGCTAGAAGGACCAAAGGGCACAGGGAAAATGGAGGCGGCTATTCTACTTGCCAAGAGTATATTTTGTCTAAATAGAAAAGGGGCAGAGCCGTGTCAAACCTGTAGCAATTGCAAACGAATAACGTCGGGAAATCATCCGAATGTATATAAAGTGATGCCTGATGGATTATCGATTAAGAAGCAGCAAATTCAAATGCTTCAAGAAGAATTTACGAAAACGGGCTTAGAAACGAATAAGAAAGTGTATATTATTGGTCATGCGGATCGTATGACAGTTAATGCCGCTAATACATTGCTTAAATTTTTGGAGGAACCAAGCAGTGAGGCGACGGCAATCTTAGTTACAGAGCACAGTCATCAAATGCTAAGTACGATTTTATCACGTTGCCAAATAATAACATTTCGTCCACTTTCTCATCCTGCTTTAGTTAAGCAACTACAAGAGCAAGGAATACCAGCGTATTTTGCAGCAACAGCTGCTAAATTGACGAACAATGTAGATGAGGCGTCAGCCTATTGTCATGATGAATGGTTTGCACAAGCCAGAACTTTAGTGATAAAATTATGTGAAGCTCTTGGAAAAGATTCAGCGTCTCTTTTTTTTGTACAAGAAAAATGGGTCAAGCATTTTTCAGATAAAGAACAACTACAAATGGGATTAGATATGCTACTCCTTATTTATAGGGATTTATTATATGTGCGGTCTATCGAGAATGAGGAAATTGTTTTTCAAGATCAGCATGATTTATTACAATCTTTCTCTTATTCTCAAAAACGGATTGTATCGGCTCTTTCCAATATATTAGAAGCAAAAAAACGGCTTAATGCGAATGCAAATGCTCAGCTTATATTTGATCAGCTTGTATTTCGCTTACAGGAGGGATAAACGCTTGTATGATGTAGTAGGGGTACGCTTTAAAAAGGCAGGAAAAATCTATTACTTCGACCCGAACAATCTAGATATACCGAAAGATGATTTTGTAATTGTAGAAACGGTACGGGGAATTGAGTATGGGAAAGTTGTTATGCCTAAGAAACAGGTAGGCGAAGATGATGTTGTATTGCCATTAAAAAAGGTAATTCGTATTGCAGAAGAGGAAGACCGACAAATTGTTGATGAGAATAAAAGAGACGCAAAAGAGGCTTATAAGATTTGCTTACAGAAGGTAACGGATCACGAGCTAGATATGAAGCTTGTAGATGTAGAGTATACATTCGATCGTAATAAGGTAATTTTTTACTTTACAGCAGATGGACGTATTGATTTCAGGGAGCTCGTAAAGGACTTGGCCTCAATATTCCGCACGCGAATCGAACTTCGTCAAATCGGAGTACGAGATGAAGCAAAAATGCTCGGTGGGATTGGTCCATGCGGACGTATGCTTTGTTGTTCTACCTTTTTAGGAGATTTTGATCCTGTATCCATTAAAATGGCAAAAGATCAAAGCTTATCGCTAAATCCAGCTAAGATTTCAGGATTGTGCGGACGGTTAATGTGTTGCTTGAAATATGAGAATGATGAATACGAGACAGCGAAAGAGCAACTACCAGATTTAGATGAAAAAGTGCAAACATCGAACGGTCCCGGACGTGTAATTGGCTTGAATATATTAGAACGGCTAATTCAAATCGAGCTAGTAGGGAAGGACCGTATCGTTGAATATACATTAGATGAGCTCATGCATGAAGGAGTCGTATCGAGTCAAACCACAGACTAATGAGGTGGACGCTTGTGGAGAAAAAGGATATTTTTGAGTCGGTAATAAGCATGGAAGAACAAATCGGTCATTTATATAAGCAACTCGGCGAGCTGAAGCAGCATCTCGCCGAGCTTCTCGAAGAAAATCAACATATAAAGATGGAAAACGAGCATTTACGTCGCCGGTTTGAAAACGTGCTTGAAAAAAAGCAACATCGCCAGAAGGAAAAGGAAAAAAAACCAACAGCAGATATTGGTGAAGGATATGATAACTTGGCAAGACTTTACCAAGAAGGCTTTCATATTTGTAATTTGCATTATGGGAGTGTTCGTAAGGAAGGCGACTGCTTATTCTGCTTATCATTTTTAAATAAAAAATAAAATTACCTTTCCATGCGAGTGGGAAGGTAATTTTTTGTCAACGTAACCCAATCATAGATAAAATAGAAAGGATTATGGGTATGGAATTGTATGGGGATGAACGTCTTGATTATTTATTAGCAGAGAAATTAAAAATCGTGCAAAGTCCATCGGTTTTTAATTTTTCATTAGATGCCGTCTTGCTAGCCCACTTTGCTTGGGTGCCCATCCAGAAAGGGTCACTTCTAGATTTATGTACAGGCAATGCAGTGATTCCCTTGCTGTTAAGTACAAGAACGAAGGGGAGCATTACTGGCGTAGAAATACAAGAGCGTATTTATCAAATGGGAGTGCGAAGTGTTGATTATAATGGCTTATCAGATCGCATTCACCTTATTCATGGTGACATAAAAGAAATGCCGCCGATTTTGGGTCACCATACATTTGATGTGGTAACATGTAACCCACCTTATTTCCAAACGCCAGCCACATCTGAGATCAATCCGAATGAACATCTTGCTATTGCTCGCCATGAAATCATGTGTAATCTGGAGGACGTGGTTCGTGTAAGCAGCCAGCTCGTCAAACAAGGAGGGAAAGTTGCTTTTGTACATCGACCTGGGCGCCTACTGGATATTGTAACGCTAATGCGCATGTATAAAATTGAGCCAAAGCGTCTACAATTCGTATATCCTAAGCTAGGAAAGGAAGCGAATATGCTTCTCGTAGAAGGAATAAAGGATGGAAAGGCTGATTTGAAAATTCTTCCTCCACTTATCGTTTATAATGAAAAAAATGAATATACATCAGAAATTCGAGGAATTCTGTATGGAGAAAAATAAACATTATTTCTATGTGCTGGAGTGTGGGGACGGAAGTTACTACGGCGGATATACCATTGATATTGAACGAAGAGTGAAGCAGCATAATGAGGGAAAAGGAGCACGCTATACTCGGAGTCATCGTCCCGTTGAGCTCCTATATTCAGAAGAATTCGAAACGAAAACCGAGGCAATGCAAGCAGAGTATCACTTTAAACAGCTTACGCGAAAAGAGAAAGAACAGTATGTGCAAAAAGGAGAATAACTATGTGGCAGCAGAAGAGCTTTCAAGCAAAAGGCGGAACATTGTTTCTCGTTCCAACCCCGATTGGTAATTTAGAGGACATGACATTTCGTGCAGTACGAATGCTGAAGGAAGCAGATATCATTGCAGCAGAAGATACGAGACAAACTAAAAAACTGTGCAATCACTTTCAAATCGAAACGCCAATTATGAGCTATCATGAGCATAATAAAGAAACCATAGGCTATAAAATTATCGAATTATTACAAGATGGAAAGACGATTGCACTTGTAAGTGATGCAGGTATGCCTTGTATTTCGGATCCTGGCTATGAGCTTGTTACGCAGGCTGTATCCAATCAAATTACGGTAGTACCTCTGCCAGGGGCAAATGCCGCTCTTACAGCACTCATTGCATCAGGCCTTCCTACGCAGCATTTTTATTTTTTCGGATTTTTACAGCGACAAAAAAAGGATAAAAAGCAGGAGTTAGAGCAGCTTCTTTACCGAAAAGAAACGTTGCTTTTTTATGAGGCGCCTCATCGGTTGGAAGAAACGTTACTTGCGATAAAGGATGTACTGGGGAATCGAAGAATTGCAATATGCCGTGAGCTTACAAAGAAATTTGAAGAATTTATTCGTGGTACAGTGGAAGACGTTATACAATGGTCGAAAACAGGCGAAGTTCGCGGAGAATTTTGTATTTTGGTGGAAGGATCTACCGAAGAAATGCCGCAGGAAGAGGAATGGTGGCACGCGCTGTCTATTATCGAACATGTAGAGCACTACATCGAAGAGAAGAAGGAGTCCTCCAAGGATGCCATTAAACATGTAGCATTAGATCGAAATATGTCGAAAAGAGATATCTATCAAATTTATCATATTGATGAAAAAAAATAGTAGTCTATGAAAATAAAAACCACTTCCCTTGTAAACTAAGAGAAGTGGTTACTTTATTATTTATTTTGCAGCAGCTGCAATGTAAGATTGTAATTCTTGTAAAATGATTTGTGCACCTTCAGGTGAAAGAATGATTTTACCACCTGCAAGAGATAGATTTTCGTCAGAAACTTCGCCAGTTACTTGGCAAGTCATATTAGGCTTGTACTTTTTAAGAATGATTTTTTCATCATCCACGTAGATTTCAAGGGCGTCTTTTTCTGCAATACCTAATGTACGACGTAATTCGATAGGAATTACCACACGACCTAACTCATCAACTTTACGAACGATACCTGTAGATTTCATAATTTTTTCCTCCTAATTGTGTGTTTAAACTGTAATGATTATATATCTTGTTTCGCCATTTTTCGACAAAATACCTTATGAATCTATGATACCAATCATTTACATTTCCGTCAATTATTAAATCGCAAAATTCGATAATTTTTTTAAAAAATTTTTTCTATGAAAAATGGTCAATAAGAAACAATCTATAATTAGTAGCATGTAGACGATCTGTGATGTGAAGATAGCATGTATAATTTTTAGCTTTCAGAGAAATACATGGTAATATTAATGGATGGCTACCAAACACATTCTCATTTTTATGAGTAAGTTTGGTATACTATTTAAAAAGGAAAACTTCTAACAAAGGAAACATTTCTACTTGTTAGAACGGCTAATTACATAATAGTCATTTGGGAGGTTTCGAAATGGCAGCGGACAAAAAAAGTTTTTATATTACAACCCCTATTTATTATCCGAGCGGTAAACTGCATATCGGGCATGCTTATACGACAGTTGCTGGAGATGCAATGGCACGGTATAAGCGGTTGAAAGGGTTTGACGTACATTATTTAACAGGTACGGATGAACATGGTCAGAAGATTCAGAAGAAGGCTGAAGAAACGGGAGTAACCCCGCAACAATACGTAGATGGTATTGTGTCAGGAATTCAAGATTTGTGGGGAAAAATGGATATCTCTTATGATGATTTTATTCGTACGACGCAAGATCGACATAAGAGTATTGTCGAAAAGATTTTCAAACGTTTATTAGATCAAGGTGACATTTATCTAGATGAATATGAAGGATGGTATTCTGTTCAGGATGAAACCTTTTATACGGAGTTGCAGCTAGTTGATCCTGTGCTTGAAGATGGGAAAATAGTTGGCGGAAAAAGTCCTGATAGTGGTCACCCTGTAGAACTTGTGCGGGAAGAGTCCTACTTTTTCAAAATGGGAAAATATTCGGACCGACTATTAAAATTCTATGAAGAAAATCCAGAATTTATTCAGCCAGAATCTCGTAAAAATGAGATGATAAATAATTTTATTAAACCAGGACTGGAAGATTTAGCGGTTTCTCGTACTTCCTTTGACTGGGGAATCCGTGTTCCTGGAAATCCAAAGCATGTTATTTACGTGTGGATTGATGCGTTATCCAATTATATTACGGCACTTGGCTATGGTACGGATCAGGATGAGCTTTATAAGAAATATTGGCCTGCTGATGTTCATCTTGTTGGAAAAGAAATCGTTCGTTTCCACACGATTTATTGGCCAATCATGTTAATGGCACTTGATTTACCGCTTCCGAAGAAAGTATTTGCTCATGGCTGGATTTTAATGAAGGACGGTAAGATGAGTAAATCAAAGGGGAATGTAGTAGATCCCGTTACATTAATTGATCGGTATGGTCTTGATGCGCTTCGTTATTATTTACTTCGTGAAGTACCATTTGGTTCAGATGGTGTGTTTACACCAGAGGGTTTTGTCGAACGATTAAACTATGATTTGGCGAATGACTTAGGAAACTTATTGAACCGTACGATTGCGATGATAGACAAATATTTCGGAGGAGTAATCCCTACTTATCGTGAAAATGTTACTGCATTTGATACAGATTTAGTGACTGTTACAAAAGAAACGATTCAAAATGTAGAAAAATCAATGGATAATATGGAGTTTTCAGTTGCTTTAGCGGAAATTTGGCAATTGATTAGCCGTTCTAATAAATACATTGATGAAACGCAGCCTTGGGTCCTTGCTAAGAATGAACAGGACCGGGAAAAGCTTCAATCCGTTATGGCTCATTTAGCCGAGGTGTTACGTCAAGTAGCTGTTATGCTCCAACCGTTTTTGACTGCATGCCCTACGGAAATGTTTGCACAGCTGGGTATTCAAACAACAGAGTTAAAAACATGGGATAGTCTCGTATTTGGCATGATTCCAGAAGGAACAAACGTGGCAAAAGCAAATCCGATATTCCCTCGTTTAGAAGTAGAAACAGAAGTTGCCTATATTAAGTCTCAAATGAAGGGGCCATCTCCCAAACAAGAAGAAAAACCAGAGAAGCAGGAAGAGTCGGAAGAAATTTCTATCGATGAATTTTTCAAGGTTGACCTTCGCGTAGCAGAAGTACTTCATGCAGAGCCTGTAAAAGGCGCTAATAAGTTATTAAAGCTTCAACTTGACCTTGGTACAGAAAAGCGCCAAGTAGTTTCTGGTATTGCAAAGTGGTATTCACCAGAGGATTTACTAGGGAAGAAAGTAATTTGTGTTGCTAACTTAAAGCCGGTTACATTGCGCGGTGAACTATCACAAGGAATGATTTTGGCGGGTGAAGAAAATGGTGCATTGTCTCTAGCGACAGTTGACCAAACACTTCCAAATGGTACGAAAATTAAATAGTTTCTTTCCAAATGGAAGTTGAAAATGTGATAGAAAAAGAGGTGTTTCATAGGTATTAGAGCGAAACATCTCTTTTTCTTGTCAAAAATTATGGATAATTGCTCCATCTATGCACTATAAATGTAATAGACCTATAATTATCTCACTAGGAACGTAATGGATTGACGTGGTGAATTTTAATTTAAGTAAAAGGAGATCTGGCAATGCTTTTTGATACACACGCCCATTTAAATGATGAACAATATGCAGAAGATGTGGAACAAGTGATTGAACACGCTCGTGAAGCTGGGGTTACGAATCTGGTTGTTGTTGGATTTGATCAAGTAACCATTCCGAAAGCAATCCAATTAGCGGAAAACTACGATTTTATATATGCTGCAGTAGGATGGCACCCTGTTGATGCCATTGATATGACAAATGAGCATTTACAGTGGATTGAGCAGTTAGCTGCTCATCCCAAGGTAGTGGCTTTAGGAGAAATGGGTCTCGATTATCACTGGGATAAGTCTCCAAAGGACGTCCAACAGGAAGTATTTCGGAAACAAATACGATTGGCTAGAAAAGTGCGACTACCGATTATCATTCATACACGAGATGCAATCGAAGATACAGTTACGATCCTTAAGGAGGAGCATGCAGAGGATGTTGGTGGAATTATGCATTGTTTTAGCGGTAGCGTCGAAACAGCAAAAATATGTGTAGACATGAATTTCCTTATTTCATTGGGAGGACCGGTAACGTTTAAAAATGCAAAAAAACCGAAAGAAGTGGCGGCGGAGATTCCGATTGAAAAGTTGTTAATTGAAACAGATTGTCCCTATTTAGCTCCGCATCCTTATCGCGGGAAACGAAATGAACCGGCCTATGTGAAGCGGGTTGCAGAGGAAATTGCCTTATTAAAGGATCTGTCATATGAAGATGTTGCTTTGATAACGTCTGAAAATGCAAAACGATTTTTTGGTATTCAATGATGGAAGGGAGACTTATTTGTATAACACGTAAGTCTCCCTTTTCCCTCACATGATCTTACTTCATTTTCTTATTTGATACAATCTAACATGCTTGCGTTATCTATTTAAACAATAGAAGTTAGCTAGTTACGTTGATTTCAAGAAATAAAGGAGGAGTTCTATCATGAATGAAACGACAAAACATGTAGTACCAAAATTGGAGTCGAAAAAAAAGGTAGCAGTGCAGCTCACAAGTGCTTTAGTTTTATCCAGCTCAGTAGGGACAGTAGCCTATGCGTATACGAATGATTCGGTGACCCTCGAAATTGATGGACATTCAGAAGTGGTTCATACACATGCAATAACGGTAGGTGAATTGCTGCAGGAAAAGGAAATAGTCCTAACAGAACATGATCGTGTATACCCGGCTCCTACTGAAAAAATTCAGAATAATATGAAAATAATGATACAAAAAGCAAAGCTGCACACTGTAAAGATAGATGACATTACACATATTGTCTGGTCAACAGCTAAAACGGTTGAAGAATTACTAAAAGACAAGCAAATGGAGATTACAAAATATGATAGTGTGACTCCTGCATTAGATGCACCGATTGAAGGGAATGAAGTGATAAAAATAGAAAAGGCTTTTCCTATTCTGTTACAAGACGGTACGAAAGATATGCAAGTCTGGTCGACGTCTATTACGGTTGCAAATGTATTAAAAAATCAACATATCCTATTAAGGGAGTTAGATCGTGTCGAGCCTTCCTTGGATCAAAAAATTAATAGGAATACCGTCGTCAAAGTTATACGGGTTGAGAAAACAGAAGAAACGATTGAACAAAACACAAATTATGCTGTAGTAAAGAAACAAGATTCATCATTACTTGCAGGGGAAGAGCGTGTTTTGCAGGAAGGGGAAGGAGGAAAGGTAGCAAAGACCTTTGAAGTGGTAAAAGAAAATGGAATAGAAGTATCGCGAAATGTAACGAAGGAAGTTATGTTGAAGGAAAGTACCGATCAGATTGTTGTAGTCGGTACGAAGCAGCCTGCAAAAGCAGTCGAACCGAGTAATAACGAAATGGTAATAGCTTCAGAATACTACGTGGAAGCTACTGCATATTCTCCTTTCTGTGACGGTTGTGAGGGGGTAAGTGCTGGGGGATACAACTATAGGGCGAATCCGAATATGGCACTAATAGCGGTAGATCCTAGAATCATACCATTAGGAACGAAGGTCTGGGTAGAAGGATACGGCTATGCAATTGCTGGGGATACAGGCGGGGCGATTAAAGGAAATCGAATAGATGTATTACTGCCTACCGAAGCAGCAGCCAATGAATGGGGACGAAAACGAGTGAAGATTCGCATATTACGATAGGAAAAGCATAAAAAGTTAGGAGTAAAAGCAAGAGAAGTATCGTCTCTTGCTTTTACCTATTTGTAGAGGTATATGGGATAAGAAAATGTATAAATAATATACATAGAAACGGATTATGGATTATCATTAATAGATAAGCAAACTTACACGAAAATAATAATGGAAAAGTTGTTATTTTTTTTGTTTAATAAACTAGATATAGTTGTACTTTGGAGGACAGGATGAAAATTAAAGAAATTATTGTTGTAGAGGGTAAAGATGATACGGTTGCGATCAAGCGAGCGTTGAACGCAGATACGATAGAAACAAACGGGTCGGCTATTGGAGATGAAGTAATCGAGAGAGTTCGTTTAGCACAGCAAACGAGAGGCGTGATTATTTTCACAGATCCAGATTATCCTGGTGAAAGGATACGTAGAATTGTCTCAGAAAAAGTCCCAGGATGTAAGCATGCGTTTTTGCCGAAGAAGGAAGCCATTGCAAAAAATAATAAGGGTTTAGGTGTGGAACATGCATCTATCCAATCCATACGGCAGGCATTAGAGCACGTGCAACAGGAAATGCTGGAGCTAGAAGCAGAGATCTTGTGGGAGGATGTCCTGCAAGCTGGATTAATTGGCGGAGACAATGCGAAAGTTCGTCGGGAACGACTTGGAAAGCTATTAAAAATTGGACATGCTAATGGAAAACAAATGTATAAGCGACTACAAATGTTCCAAATTTCCAAAGAAGAATTTGAAGCGGCTATGTTGAAGGTACTGCAGGAGGAAACGAAATGAAAGACATTGCAACGCCCAATCGTACAAAATTAATTTTAGAAAAATATGGTTTTTCTTTTAAAAAAAGCTTGGGACAAAATTTTTTAATTGATACGAATGTGTTAAATCGAATTGTTGACTTTGCAGAGCTCACACCTAACTCTGGAGCCATTGAAATTGGTCCTGGTATTGGAGCGTTAACGGAACAGCTTGCAAAGCGTGCTAAGAAAGTAGTAGCCTTTGAAATTGATCAACGATTGCTTCCCATCCTTGCAGAAACGCTAGAGCCATATCCCCATGTAGATATTATTCATGGGGATGTTCTCAAGGAAGATGTAAAAGCGGTCATTGCTTCACAATTTGAAGAAGGGCAAGATATTATGGTGGTAGCTAACCTTCCGTATTATGTGACAACGCCTATTCTTTTTAAATTACTAGAAGAATCACTTCCTATTCGAGGTATTGTTGTAATGATGCAAAAGGAAGTGGCGGACCGAATTGCAGCTGAGCCGGGATCGAAAAACTATGGCTCCCTCTCCATTGCGATTCAATATTATATGGTAGCAGAGACCGTTATGACCGTTCCTCGTACGGTATTTGTGCCGCAACCGAATGTAGATTCAGCTGTACTACGCTTAATTAAGCGGGAGAAGCCAGTAGTGGAAGTGATAGATGAGGCGTTTTTCTTTCAAGTGGTACGTGCAAGTTTTGCACAGCGAAGAAAAACGTTACTTAATAATCTTTCCAGCAATGTATCTTCCATTCCGAAGGATAAGGACCTTCTCGAACGAACACTTCTTGAAATAGGAATTGATCCGAAGCGAAGAGGCGAAACATTGACTATTGAGGAATTTGCTAAGTTAAGCAATACCTTATATGAGCATAGAGTGTAACTTGCCTGCCACACGATGATTTTGTAAGAGATGCAAGAAAGAATATTCTTTCTTGCATCTCTATTTGTTTTTTTGTCACTTTTTCCTTGTTGTAACATAGCCTAATTAAAGAAATGAAAGGAATTTGGGGGTAGAATGAATGGGAGCCAAGGTCGGGGATTTAGTGGAAAGAATATCTCACAGGCGCGACCTTCTTTTTCGCGTGACAGAAATTAGAGAAGAGAGCGGTAATCCAATTGCTATTTTATACGGGGAAGAATTTCGTCTTGTAGCTGATGCACCGATTGCAGACTTAATCGTTATCGATAAGCGCGCCTATCGACAACGTACGAGGGAAGAACATGATAAGCTCGAACAAACGTATCGATTATTTCAACAGGATTACCACGAGCTGCAGCAGCGGAATGAATATTATTCGAGTGGCGGGTATAGTACAGATGTTAATTATTTTCAAATGCCTGGAAAAGTACTGCATATAGATGGGGACGCTACTTATTTACAAAAGTGTTTAGATTTATATAGAAAGATTGGAGTTCCTGTGCATGGAGCACATTGTAAGGAAACGGAGATGCATATAAGAATTGGAGATTTACTTGACCAATATAAGCCAGATATCTTAGTTATTACAGGACATGATTCCTATACAAAAGCGAAAGGAAAAGTAGACGATATAGAGGCTTATCGGCACTCCAGACATTTTGTGCAGGCTGTTCATGAAGCAAGAAGAAAGTATCCTTCCCTTGATCATCTTGTGATTTTTGCAGGAGCGTGTCAATCGCACTTTGAAGCGCTTATCCGCGCGGGAGCAAATTTTGCCAGTTCTCCGTCACGTATAAATATTCATGCATTAGATCCAGTGTATGTAGTAGCGAAAATTAGCTTTACATCTTTTATGGACCGAGTAAATGTGTGGGAAGTTGTACGCAATACCATTACCGGAGAACGAGGTCTTGGTGGCATTGAAACGAAAGGCATTTTACGAACAGGATTGCCATTTCAACATTATAATGAGTAAAAAAAAGCTAACAAAAAAAGGGCGTAAATTCCTTTCGTGTTAGCTTTTCTTTCGTTTGGAAGGAAAAGCTAACATATAAGTTCAGTAAGCTTTCTGGTATACTATACATAAAAATCCAAAAAGACGTTAAGACTATGCATGTGAGTTCAGAATGAAAAAGGTGTGACTTTGAAATAAAGGCAGCGAGGTGCAGCGTAAATGGCAAAGCAACTAATAGAAATTAAGAGCTCGTTAGATGGTCAACTAGGAAAAAGATTATTGTTAAAGGCAAATAGCGGAAGAAGGAAGACAATAGAACGGTCTGGTGTATTATCAGAAACTTATCCATCTGTATTTGTTGTTCAACTCGAAGACGAATACGCATTTCAACGAGTATCCTATAGCTATGCAGATGTGCTAACAGAAACAGTTGAGCTTACATTTTATGATGAACAGACTGGTGAATTGGTCCTTTAAGGATAAAAGCAGAAACATTTACAAATGTTTCTACAAATGAATCTCTCCCTTTTTCCCATACTAATAAGGCCATAGTGTAGGAAAAAGGAGGGCTTTGCACCTGAGTAGAAGAAGAGGCATTATGTCGCAGCAGTTGAAAGAAGAGTTAGCAAAGGAACTTGGATTTTATGATGTAGTGCAAAAAGAGGGATGGGGAGCCATCCGTGCTAAAGATGCTGGAAATATGGTCAAGCGTGCGATTGAGATTGCACAGCAGCATCTAAACAATCAAGAACATCAATAACAAATGAATGTTCCCACCTATGGCAGTCGAGGAAAAACATCCTCGGCTTTTTTGTCTAATGTACTTGATAAAGAAATGAGGCTACTTGCACTTTTCTTTTTTTTATAGTTTTTCGTATAATTAGGTTTACGAAAGCATGAGGGTTGAAGGTGTGGTAAAATAAACGATAATTGAGTACATAGAGTAGGTGAAAAGGTTGAAGCTGCTAGTGAAAGCACCGGCAAAAATTAATTTATCGTTAGACGTATTACGAAAGAGAGAAGATGGATATCACGAAGTTCGTATGATTATGACAACCATTGATTTGGCAGATCGAATCGAACTTGCAGAGCTTGATCAGAATAAAATTGAAATCATTTCTCATAATCGGTATGTCCCTGATGATCAGCGTAATCT
>NZ_JBXKMX010000247.1:0-4497 GCF_056992975.1 Ectobacillus sp.
GTAGGGTGATAGTAGGAATTGGTATAGACATTACGGAACTAGATAGAATTGCAAAATCGATAGAACAGCCAAAATTTATAGAACGGATTCTTACTGAGCGTGAACGTGAGCTTGCTTCTGCTCTTGCTGGTAAGAGAAAAGTTGAATTTGTGGCAGGGAGATTTGCTGCAAAGGAGGCATTTTCCAAGGCACTAGGTACGGGGATTGGGAAAGAAGTAGGCTTTCAGGATATCGAAATTATAAATAATGAACGAGGAAAACCGATTGTACATGCCTCGTACCCCTATGTGATTCACATTTCTATTTCACACAGCAATGACTATGCTATTGCACAAGTAATTCTAGAAGGTATGGACTAGTCTGCATAATCCTGTTTGTCTTCTCATATATTTGAGTAGCTAGAAACTACTTATCTTATGAGACAAAGGGGCTGAAGGAATGAAGAAACTGCTATTTGCAGTGATGATCGGATTGCTTGCAATAGTCGCTTTAGCAGGCTGTGGGCAAAAAAGTAAGGAAAATGTCATTTCCGATTTAGATTCCAAAGTGAAAAAGATGTCGGGGTATCAAGCACAGGCGAAACTGTCGATTAAAACAGGCGCAGATGCACAAGAATATACAGTTGATGTTTGGCATAGTAAGCCAACTTATTATCGGGTTAACTTAAAGAATGCGAAACAAGACCAAAGTCAAATTATTCTGCGAAATGATGATGGAGTATTTGTGTTGACACCTGCTTTAAATAAAAGCTTTCGTTTTCAAAGCGATTGGCCACAGAATAGTAGTCAATCCTATCTGTTTGAGTCGCTTGTTCGTGATATTGTGAAAGACAAAGATGCAATATTTACGAGTACAGACCAATACTATATTTTTGAAACAAAAACCAATTATCAAAATCAGAATATGATGCCGAAGCAGGAAATTACCTTTAGTAAAAAAGATTTAGCACCTGTCTCTGTAAAACTATTAGACAATGATAAGAACGCACTTGTTCAAGTGGATTTTTCAAATGTGAAATTTGATGCGAAGTTTGATGCGAGCGCTTTTGACATGAAGAAGAATATGTCTGGTGCGCAAATGGAAGTCCCTACGAATGGAAAAGAAGATCAACCATTTTCTGTTTTATATCCAAATGCTCTCCCGCAAGATATGAAACTAAATGATGAAAAGCAATTGCAATCAAGCAACGGAAAACGCATTATTTTAACATATGGTACTGGCGACAAAACATTTACATTAGTAGAAGAAAAAGCGAAGGCATCACAAACGAGTGTACCGATTGGTGTGAGCGGAGAACCAGTAGATCTAGGATTTACAATAGGGGCATTAACGGATAAATCAGTATCCTGGTCGCATGAAGGAGTAGATTATATGTTGGTAGCAAAAGGATTATCGCAAGATGAAATTCTTGCGGTTGCTCGGTCGGTTTATCAAAAATCCTCGAAGTAACCATCAACATGACGAGCAAGGTCTCGTCATGTTTTTTTGTGAAGTAGTTTTGTTTTTGCTGATTACCGTTGACATTTCCTTGTCATGAGACAATAATCTAGGATAGACTTTATTAAAAATTGAGAATATATAAGAATAAGCATTGCATAACGTATAAGGGAAGTGTTTTTTTAATGAAAGTGTCGTCGTTTTACCGGGATACTTGGGTAGAAGTAGATTTAGATGCCATTCACGAAAATGTCAGACATGCAAGAGAGACTATTCCAGAAGATGTAGAGCTATTTGCAGTTGTGAAGGCAAATGCATATGGTCACGGAGCAGCAGCTGTAGCTAGAACTGCACTAGAAGCAGGAGCTACTCGTTTAGCGGTCGCATTTATGGACGAGGCGTTAGCGATGAGAGCAGCAGGTATTACTGTGCCGATATTAGTGTTAGGGGCTGTACGCCCACAAGATGTTAATATAGCTGCTGCAAATAATATTGCGTTGCCAGTTTTTAATTCCGAATGGTTGAATCAAGCAAAGAAAGTATGGAATGAGAGTCAACCATTGCATCTGCATATTACATTTGATAGTGGTATGGGTCGGATTGGAATACGCCAAAAATCGGAATTGGTAGCTTGTCTTACTGAATTAAATGACATGCCTGCATTTGAAATTGAGGGGGCCTTTACTCATTTTGCTACAGCGGATGAATTAGATACAACCTACTTTGATAAACAATATGCTACATTCAAAGAGCAAATACAGTGGCTTGAAGAAATGCATGGACGACCTGCGTTAATTCATTGTGCAAATAGTGCTACCATTCTACGATTTGCTGATTGCTTATTCAATGCTGCTCGCATCGGTATTATTATGTATGGTCTTACCCCATCTCCTGAAATGAGTCCAATTCTTCCATACAAACTGAAAGAGGCTTTCTCTCTTCATAGTAAAATCGTTCATGTAAAGCAAGTGGAGAGAGGAGAATGTGTAAGCTACGGGGCAACGTATACCACACAAGGAAAGGAATGGATTGCAACTGTTCCAATAGGATATGCTGATGGATGGATACGAAAGCTTCAAGGTTTTGAAGTATTGGTCGACGGAATAAAAGTACCAATTGTAGGTCGTATTTGCATGGATCAATTGATGATTCGACTTCCACATCCAGTACCAGTTGGAACGCATGTTACATTAATTGGAAAACAAGGGAACGAAACAGTTAGTGCGGATGATGTGGCAGCATATTTAGGAACCATTAACTATGAAGTTACTTGTATGATAAATTTCCGTGTTCCTCGTGTATTTCGAAAGAGTGGTCAAATTGTAGAAATTGAAAATCTACTAGTGCAGCGGTAAGAAAATAAGGCGTCGCTCCTAGGTACAGATAGAATAGATGGATAGAAATCAGGAAATGAATGATTTATTCACTGATGGGTAACCCTAGACAAGAAGCTAGGAAGTCTTTGCAACTTGCACCATACAATGGTATGATAAAAACAAGTGTCAATATATATAATTTGGTGTGTGTAGTTGATGTTGGAGGTGTATCTTCGTGTCGGAATCAAGTGTGACGACAGAAATAGTTATTCGTCTACCCAAACAAATCTTATCAGAGTTGGATGAAATCGGGAAACAGGAAAAATGCAACCGAAACGAATTGATTTGTGAAGCAACTAAAATGTTTTTGCGAAAACACAAGACAAAGAAGCGTTATCAACATGAGTCAATGAGACGTGGATATATTGAAATGGGAGAAATTAATCTTAATATTGCCTCTGAATCCTTTCTAGCGGAGTATGAAGCAGCTCATACGGTAGAACGCTTAGTTAGCGGGGGGTAATCCTTTGATTGTAAAACGCGGTGACGTATATTTTGCAGATCTTTCTCCGGTTGTTGGTTCTGAACAAGGCGGAGTGCGTCCTGTTCTCGTTATTCAAAACGATATTGGGAACCGATTTAGTCCTACTGTGATTGTTGCTGCAATTACAGCTCAGATTCAAAAGGCGAAACTGCCCACGCATGTGGAAATCGATGCGAAGCGCTACGGATTTGAACGGGATTCCGTTATTCTGTTAGAGCAAATTCGAACAATCGATAAACAACGGCTTACGGATAAAATCACTCATTTAGATGAAGGTATGATGAGCCGAGTAGATGAAGCACTGCAAATTAGCTTGGGACTTATAGATTTTTGATTGTTCATGAAGTTGCTCTCTATTGAGGGCAACTTTTTTTAAAGGAAGCAACCATACCAAAGGAGGATGAGAATGAGTCTTATAGAAGCTAAACAACAAACGATTGTTCAAGCGATTGCAACTGAACTTGGTATTCCTATAAAACATATACATAATGTAATTCAACTAACAGAAGAAGGGAATACTTTGCCCTTTATAGCACGTTACCGAAAGGAAATGACGGGTTCACTTGATGAAGTACAAATTCGTTCGGTATTAGAAAAATGGCAATATGCAGTGAATCTTCAAGCGAGAAAGGAAGAAGTACTGCGGTTAATTGAAGAAAAAGGGAAGCTAACAGACGAGCTGCAGCAAAAGATACAGTATGCTACTAAATTACAAGAAGTAGAGGATCTATATAGACCGTTTAAAGAAAAGAGAAGAACGAAAGCGGCGATTGCAAAGGAAAAAGGTTTGGAGCCACTCGCACAGTGGTTACTCACGCTTCCTCTTCATGGAAACGCCATGCAAAAAGCACTGGAATTTGTTAATGAAGAAAAGGAAGTTGCCACGCAGGAGGAAGCGTTGCAAGGAGCAAAGGATATAATTGCAGAACAAATTGCGGATGAAGCAGTGTATCGTAAGTGGATTCGTCATACAACCTTTCAAAAGGGGACCATTGATTCCTCTGTAAAAGAGAAAGAAAAAGATGAAAAAAATGTGTATGAAATGTACTATGATTACACAGAATCGATTAGTAAAATTGTACCTCACCGCGTATTGGCAATGAACCGAGGGGAAAAGGAAGATATCGTCAAAATTTCTATTGTTACACCTATTGAAGAAATCATCCATTATTTACAGAAAAGCATTCTTCGTAATACTGT
>NZ_JBXKMX010000248.1:0-7677 GCF_056992975.1 Ectobacillus sp.
CATCTATATTCGGGAGGATGGCATTAATGAGCTTTCACATGCATTTCCGTTAGAAATATCAATTCCGCGGGGCCGTGTTCATGAAATAGCAGATTTGTTTGTAACCATTGAAACGTTTGATTATGAACTGCCTGAATCAGGATGTTTGCAACTGATAGCAGATCTCTCCATTCACGGATTACGAGAAGAAATACAGCGCGAAGAAGAGCTTATTGAGGAGCAGGAACTAGATGAACCGGAACTAGATGAACATTCACAATTTCTTCACGAGCATACTCCTGAAGAAGAGGAAGATCTATTTGAACCATTTGAGCTTGTCGAAAGAAAAGAACCGGCAAAAGAACTGGTAGAAAAGCTGGTAGAAGAGCCAGTAGAAGAGCTAGTAGAAGAACCTGTTGTTATACAAAGACAAGATGTAGTTGCCAAAGCAGGATGGCTAAATCGAAAGAACGAGGAGATTTCAACCTCAAAAGAGGAGGAAGACGAATTTGAATTTTCTAAACGTGATGAAAATGCACTTTATTTAACGAAGTTATTTACTACGAAGGAACGAGAAGAAGAGTTCACCAAATTACGCATGTACTTTGTACAACAAGGAGATACGATTGATTCGATACTAGAACGGTATGATATTACGATTCAGCAATTAACACGTGTAAATGTCTTAGATGACTTATATGTGCAAGAAGGAGAAATACTGTATATTCCCATCGCAAAAAGCAATGTATAAGCTGGAGGATGGAAGTTTCACCTTATCTAAATAGAAAGGATCATCGCCTATATGGATCGTGAAGTGAGAGATCGGTATATTCCTATTTTAAAAATGTATCGGCTTCACGCAGAACATTTAGAAGAGTATGGAAATGTTGTGAAAGTTTATACGAATCAAGGTCCATACGCATTAAAGAAGCTGCGCCCATCTTATGAGCGCAGCAATTTCATGCAGAATCTCCAATTGTTAACGGAAAAGGGGTTTACAAATTTTGCTCCTGTTTATCATACAAATGATGGGAATTATGTACTTTCTGACGATGAGAACAGCTATTACTTAATGCCTTGGCTAGAATCAGATGATAATGAAGAAAATGACCATTATCATAAAATGTTTCGGGCGCTAGCACTTATGCATCAAAAAACCTCCCGCGAAGAAAAAGTATCAGAAGAAAAAATCCAACTGCATTTTGATACGCTCTCAAAGCAATGGGAGCAGGAACGAGATATGCTGGACCAATTCGTTTTAACCTGTGAAAACAAGTGGTATATGTCACCATTTGAACTTCAGTATTGTACGTATTATCACCATGTCGTTCGTTCCCACGAGTTTGCAACGAAAAAGCTGGGAGAATGGCATGAAGCAATGAAGGATAAGGAATCGACGCGTATATCGCTTATACATGGGAATGTCGCAGGAAACCACTTTTTATTTGATCAACAACGAAATGGCTATTTCATTAGTTTAGAGCAATCCCAATTATCTACACCTGTTCAGGATTTAGTTCAATTCTACTTACGTTCGCTTTATACGTATCCGATGGCTCGTAATGATCGATATGAATGGTTTCATGAATACCAAAAAACATATCCTTTTTCACAAGAGGAAAAACAACTTCTCCTTGCTTACCTTGCCTATCCACAAAGATTTACAAAACGAGTATCCCAATATATAGATGTAGCTCCTCGAAAAGATATGCAAGAGCTGAACTCCGTTAAAAATCTACAGCAGGGCTATTGGCTCATCAGTAACACCGAATTTTTTATCACCCAAATTCAAGCTGCAGAAGCACAGCAGAATCAGCAAAATCAACAGACATAAAGAATGAAGTGTCAGTCAATAGGGAAAGGACTGTTACAAAACGACTCTGTATCTAGCGTTGTTGTAACAGTTCTTTTTTTGATTCATGGTCGTTAGTTTACGGTTGCTGCCAATGGATTCGAATGGTTAAGGTGATAAAAATGGCAAGTATGATAAAGTCTAAAAATGTGGGAAGAATTAATGTTCGTATTGCTTGAAAAATGGTTAAAGGGATAATAAAATCATAAGCAATCGACTGAAACGATCGAAACCATGAAGGGGTGGAGAAGTTGTAAGTTCGCTTATTGCGTCGCATCATTGATTCCTCCGTGGGTTGTATTCCTTCTAGCATATGATACAAATCAGGAAATGTGCCTATGGATTTTGTACGTTCAGAGAATAAAAAACTCGAAAAACGATATTGACGATTATGTTTTTCTTTTTTAGACTATAATGTATGATAGAATATGATTCGAATAGAAAAATGCGTAGATAGGGAAGAGTATATCGCACAAGCATCTTACAGAGAGAGAGATCAGTTGCTGGGAGATTTCTTAGATGACAACGATAGAAGGTAGCCTCTTGAGCAGCTTCTTTGAAGTACGAGTAGAAGAAGCCGGGATGAAACCCGTTACATAATGAAGTGTGCAGGCTTTAGTCTGCAAAAAAAGGTGGTACCGCGAATCCAAACTCCATTCGTCCTTTTATGAGGATGAGGGAGTTTTTTTGTTTGAGCAAGCCGGTTACGCTTTTCGTGTCTAGCTACACCGGCTAGCTCCTCCGGTCAGAAAACCTCCTCTCATAAAGGCAAAGAGCGCCTTTTTGAGAGGAGAACTTCTGCCCTATGGAGCTGAACGAGCCGGTTACGCTTTTCATGGTGTCTAGCTACACCGGCTAGCTCCTTCGGGTCGGAGAACCTCGCCCCATAAAGGCAAAAAACGCCTTTTTGTGTCGAGAACCTCCGCCCTTCGGAGCTGAACGAGCCGGTTATGCTTTTCTAATTTAGGAGGGATAGGTATGGAACAGAAGACGTTGTCGACAAAATATGATCATACGTCTGTAGAGGAAGGTCGCTATAAATGGTGGGTGGAAGGAAAGTATTTCGAAGCTAAGGGAGATCCGGAGAAAGAACCGTATACGATTGTAATTCCGCCGCCTAACGTAACAGGAAAGCTTCACTTAGGTCATGCATGGGATACAACTTTGCAAGATATATTGACGCGTGCAAAGCGGATGCAGGGCTACGATGTATTATGGCTTCCTGGCATGGACCATGCTGGGATTGCAACCCAAGCAAAGGTAGAAGCAAAGCTACGGGAAGAAGGAGTATCGCGCTATGATCTTGGACGTGAGAAATTTCTAGAAAAAGCATGGGAATGGAAAGGCGAATATGCAGCTCATATTCGTGCACAGTGGGAAAAAATCGGATTAGGGCTTGATTATTCTCGTGAACGCTTTACTTTAGATGAAGGATTATCCGATGCAGTTCGTGAAGTGTTCGTTACGCTATATAAAAAAGGGCTAATTTATCGCGGTGAATATATCATCAACTGGGACCCACAAACAAGAACAGCTCTTTCAGACATTGAAGTTATTTATAAAGATATCCAAGGTGCGTTCTATCATTTACAATACCCACTTTCTGATGGCACGGGCTTTTTAGAAATTGCGACAACTCGGCCTGAAACGATGTTAGGTGATACTGCTGTGGCTGTCCATCCGAAAGATGAACGGTACCAACATTTAATTGGAAAAACGCTTATTCTTCCAATTGTTGGTCGTGAAATCCCGATTATTGCAGATGAGTACGTAGATATGGACTTTGGATCAGGAGCTGTGAAAATTACACCTGCTCATGACCCGAACGACTTTGAGGTTGGGAATCGTCATAATCTAGCACGTATTCTCGTTATGAACGAAGATGGAACGATGAATGACAAAGCTGGTAAATACGAAGGAATGGATCGCTTCGCATGCCGTAAGCAAATCGTTCAAGATTTGCAAGAACAAGGCGTTCTTATAAAAATTGAAGAAATGACACACTCGGTTGGACATAGCGAAAGAAGCGGGGCAGTAGTAGAACCCTATTTGTCTACTCAATGGTTTGTAAAAATGCAGCCGTTAGCGGAGAAGGCAATTTCACTTCAGCAAGAAGAAGAAAAGGTTACATTTGTACCAGACCGCTTTGAGAAAACTTATTTACACTGGATGGAAAACATTCGTGATTGGTGTATTTCTCGTCAACTTTGGTGGGGGCATCGTATACCAGCTTGGTATCACAAGGAAACAGGGGAAGTGTATGTATCTGTAAATCCACCGGAAGATATAGAAAACTGGGAACAAGATTCAGATGTATTAGATACTTGGTTTAGTTCGGCACTATGGCCGTTTTCAACGTTAGGCTGGCCAGACCGTGATGCGATTGATTTTAAACGCTATTATCCAACAAATGTACTTGTTACAGGGTATGATATTATTTTCTTCTGGGTTTCTCGTATGATTTTCCAAGGGTTAGAATTTACTGAGAAACGCCCATTTGCAGATGTATACATTCACGGACTCGTTCGCGATGCAGAAGGACGCAAGATGAGTAAATCACTCGGAAACGGTGTCGATCCAATGGAAGTGATTGAAAAGTACGGAGCAGATTCTTTGCGCTACTTCTTATCAACTGCCGGATCCCCTGGTCAGGATGTTCGATACAGTATTGAAAAAGTAGAATCAACTTGGAATTTCATCAATAAGATATGGAATGCCTCTCGTTTTGTATTAATGAATCTAGACGAAATGAAGTATGAAGAAATTGATCTTACGGGAACAATGAACGTTGCAGATAAATGGATTTTAACACGTCTTAATGAAACCATTGAAAGTGTAACAAGAAATATTGATAAATATGAACTTGGGGAAGTAGGACGCTCCCTTTACAACTTTATATGGGATGACTTCTGTGATTGGTATATTGAAATGGCAAAGCTTCCGTTATATGGAGAAGATGAGGCAGCAAAGAAAACAACTCGCTCTGTATTGGCCTATGTGTTAGAGAGCACAATGAAATTGCTCCATCCGTTCATGCCATTTGTGACAGAAGAAATTTGGCAAGCCCTTCCACATGAAGGAGAATCGATTATCGTTTCAAAATGGCCAGAAGTACGTGAGAATCTGTCAGATAAACAAGCTGCAAAGGATATGCAAATTCTCACAGAAATAATTCGGACCGTTCGTAACATTCGCGCGGAAGTAAATACACCGCTCAGCAAAAAAATCCAGCTTTTCCTAAAGGTAAAGGATGAAACTTTATTAGCAAGCTTGAAGCAAAACAGTGCTTATATTGAACGTTTCTGTAATCCAAGCGATCTTATCCTTGCAACGGATATACAAGCACCTGAGAAGGCTATGACAGCAGTTGTAACCGGAGTGGAATTATTTCTTCCACTTGAGGGTCTAATTAATATTGAAGAAGAAGTGGAACGTTTACAGAAAGAAGTAAAGAAGCTTGACGCAGAGGTAGAACGCGTACAGAAAAAACTAGGCAATGCAGGATTTGTTAAAAAGGCTCCTGCTCATGTAATTGAAGAAGAGCGTAAGAAAGAACAAGATTATGTTGAAAAACGTGAAGTTGTTCGTGCTCGCCTAGCTGAACTACAACAGTAGAATCATCGACAAGATGAGCCTAGCGACCTTTTCTTGCTAGGCTTGTTGAGTTAGGAGGGGTAGCATGATACAGTCTTATGAACAAGCAATCGATTGGATTCATAAACGACTTAAGTTTGGAATCAAGCCGGGATTAAAACGGATGAATTGGATGCTAGAACAATTAGATCATCCTGAAAGACTTGTGAAATTTGTCCATATTGCAGGCACGAATGGAAAAGGCTCTACCGTTGCCTATATGCGTTCCATTTTACAGAAAGCTGGATATAAGGTAGGAACATTTACGTCTCCTTATATCGAACGATTTAATGAACGTATTAGTGTGAACGGAACGCAGATTCTGGATGAAGATATTTTGAAACTAGTGAACCTAATGAAGCCTTTGGTAGAAGCGGGAGATAAAACAGAACTTGGCGCTGCAACAGAGTTTGAAATTATTACCGTCATGGCCTTTTACTACTTTGCTCATGAAAATAGTTGTGATATTGTTTTGCTGGAAACAGGTCTTGGCGGTAGATATGATTCTACAAATGTTGTGTCTCCATTATTGTCCATAATTACAACAATCGGTCATGATCATATGCATATTTTAGGAAATACGTTAGCAGAAATTGCGTATGAAAAGGCAGGGATTATAAAGAAAGATACCCCTGTTGTAACAGGTGTTACACAGCAAGAAGCTCTTGATGTTATTACATCAGTAGCACGGGAGAAGCAAGCAAAAACGTATGTATTAGGCCATGATTTTACCAATGAATATATGCGTTCTGAGTCAAATGGGGAACTATTTTCATTTTCTTGTGAATTTCAAAGACTTGAGCAAGTCTCGATTTCAATGAAGGGTGTTCATCAAGTTCATAACGCTTCCCTAGCTATCATGGGTATTTATTATTTGAAAATGTTTCAATCTTTTCATATAAATGAAGAGCACATTCGAGAAGGGCTACGAGAAGCATATTGGATTGGAAGATTTGAACAATTAATAGAGAATCCGACCGTTATTATTGACGGAGCCCATAATCCTGAGGGAGTAGAAAGTGTAGTAGAAACGATGAAAGCTCATTACGGAGACAGACGAATTGTAATTATGTTCAGTGCACTTGGAGATAAGAAGCTAGAAGAAATGGTATCGTTACTAGAGACTGTTGCTAGTAAGATGATATTTACGACATTTTCATTTCACCGTGCAATAGCTGCAAATCTACTCGCCTCTCATTGTCACACTACTGAAAATGAAGTATATGAAAACTGGAAAGAAGCTTACGAACATACAATCTCAGAGCTAAATGAAAAGGATGTATTATTAATCACAGGTTCTCTCTATTTTATAGCAGAGGTACGAAAGTTTATTATAGAAACAAAACGATAGTCAGAAGATGACTATCGTTTTGTTGTTCTATTCCATATTGATGAGGAATATCTTTCTAATACAAGAATCTCGTTTATTTTTGCGATAGGCTACGGTTTGAGATTAGAAAGGAGAGGAAAATATGGACAAGTATTCTCCAAAAATATCGATTAAGCTAAACGGCACAAATGTGTCATACAAAGAAAAACGAAAAGCAATCGTTTCAGCTAAGAAAGACGAGGCGGTGATTCAAGCTGCCAAAGTGGAACCTCATATAGATATTCCCCCATCATCCGCGAGTTCGATTAATCTAAAAAAACGAATTGTACTCACAGTAAGCTCTGCTGTAATCCTTGGAACTGGATTAGGAATAGCTGTTTTGCAAACACTAGGTGATAGCCAAACGCAAGGAAAGCAGCCAAATGCCATTGTCGCCAAACAACAAGTAGTTCAGCAGGATACGATTGCTTTGCAGCCTGTCAAATTCTCTATTCTACAAACAGGAGTATTTTCTTCCAAAGAAAAGGGACAGGCTACGCTTGATGCTATGAAAGCGAAAGGCATACCAGTAGCGATGAGACAAGAAGCTGGAAAATATTATCTTGTAACGTTTGTTAGTAATGATGGGACAAGCGCAAAGCAAATGGGAGACTTGCTTTCTAAGAAAAACATTAGTTTTTATGTGAAAGAATGGTCGATTCCACAAACAACCGTTCCAAAACAATATAATGCATCGCTTATTGCAAAATCTGAATCTATCTTGCTAAATATCGTGAAGCAAAGTACACAACTATATGTAACAGGGAGTATGGATGAAGCAAAATGGAGCCAGATGAATAAAGAACGTGAAAACATCACAAAGGAAGGAAGTACTGTACAACAA
>NZ_JBXKMX010000249.1:0-4163 GCF_056992975.1 Ectobacillus sp.
CAGGTTGTCCGGTTTTTGGCATCTGCAATTTGCAGGTGGACTATATCATGTTCTTCGTACACTGCGATATATAACAAAGAACCCTCGCGCTTCCATCATTTCTGATGTACTCTACTCTCTTCCACAATTGCTACAAACTCGCTTCACAGTTGTGTGATTTCGATAGTCTCTGCACCTTCCCGAAAGCGGGCTTGGCTCAG
This sequence comes from Ectobacillus sp., assembly GCF_056992975.1. Lineage (NCBI taxonomy): Bacteria > Bacillati > Bacillota > Bacilli > Caryophanales > Bacillaceae > Ectobacillus > Ectobacillus sp. Next base: position 201 of record NZ_JBXKMX010000249.1, read on the forward strand.
GATTAGAATCGCTTCCTTCCCTGAATTCACGAGGTTTAAGCGACTGTGTCACCACAGAAGTGTGCCCTTATTGACACAAGCTAGTAAACTCCGGACAATTGAATTTGACAAAATAATCTCGTCCTTGATGATGATTATCAAACGTTTCTAAAACTTCGGGTGTATAATCAAACGCATAATTTGTTTGTTGATTTCCTAACAGCGTTACATCCTCTAACTCTTCGTTTTTACGTCCCGGCATGTTTCCTGCTCCTCCTTATACTCCACGCTTATTGCCCCACACGAGCGCATGTAGCTGCGGGAGAACTGTTACATCATTCATATTCGATTCGATTACTTGATTAATTAACCATTCGTATTTATGAAGCAAGTTCGTTACGAGCATAGCATTCTGATCCGTATAGACATCGTCATTGCCAACCTGCACATAAAATGGAACGTCTGAATACCGTTCATGCACCTCTCTCGCAAACGCAAAATCAGCTTCATTAAACACAACCACTTTAAGACTCATATGCTGATTACGTAGCCGCTCCACAATCATATCTAGAATTTCAAAATTCGTTTCCATATGAGAACTTGGTGGTTTGGGAGAGATAGTTACATCATCTATGTCAAGAAGCCATTCTTGCCATCTGCTACCTTGTGTTTCAATTGCGGTTCGAATATGATGTTCCTTCAAAAAGGACACCAGCTCGCCAATTGCTGGAATCAGCACCGGATTTCCACCCGATATTGTAACATGTGAAAATCGATTCTCACCTAAGTGCTGTAATTCTTCCCAAATTTCTTCTACATTCATTTGCCTAATATGATCCTTAGCCGACCCGTCCCATGTAAAAGCAGAATCGCACCAAGCACAATGATAATCACATCCAGCTGTTCGAACAAACATCGTTTTTTTTCCGACGACCATGCCTTCTCCTTGAATGGTTGGACCAAATATTTCTAAAACCGGAATGCTAGTCAACTAGCATCCACTCCCGTCTCATTTCGGCATAGCTAGTCGGTGTTTCATACAATTTCACAAATTCTACCCGTGCTTCTCGAAATTTCTTTGCACAGTTCGCCAAAGATTCTTCCATTTTTTCAAAAATCCAAACGACCATGTTCTCTGCTGTTGTATTCATCGGTGGCAATGTTTCATTCACATATCGATGATCTAAATAAATTTCAATCTGTTCTTTCCAAATTTTCTTTACATCACCAAAATCAACGGCAATTCCGATTTCATTTGGATATGCACTAATGCCAAATACAACTTTATACGTATGTCCATGCAAATTTTTACATTTTCCTTCGTATGCATGTAAATGATGCGCAGCGTCAAATGTAAATTCCTTGCTGACCATTACACGTTTCGCATGGTACTTTAGCTGCGACCGTTTTATATCCACATCTATTTTTTGTAAATTGTCTACAATACGAAAACCAAAAAAGCCATGCTCCATTACGCATTCGCTCCTTCGCGCTCTGCGATAAACGTATCAAGACCAGCTTTTCGAAGCTTGCATGCAGGGCATTCTCCGCATCCATCTCCGATAATTCCTTCATAGCAGGTTAATGTATTTTCACGAACAAAATCAAAAGCACCCAGTTCATCAGCCATCTTCCACGTCTGTGCTTTATTTAGCCACATAAGGGGAGTATGGATGACAAATTCATAATCCATTGCTAAATTAAGCGTTACATTTAATGACTTCACAAAAACATCCCTGCAATCTGGATACCCACTGAAATCCGTTTCACAAACACCCGTTATAATATGTCTTGCCCCTAACTGTTTTGCTAGCACAGCTGCAAAGGATAAAAACAATAGATTACGTCCATCTACAAAAGTAGATGGAAGTTCTCCGTCTTCCTGCGTAATTTCAATGTCATTCCGAGTTAGTGCATTAGGAGCAAGCTGATTCAACAAGCCCATATCAAGAATCGTATGCTTTACACCCAGTGTCTTAGCAATATTTGTTGCACATTCAATTTCTAAACGATGACGTTGATTATAATTAAACGTTACCGCTTCTACTTCCTTAAACTGTTGCAACGCCCAAAACAAACATGTTGTACTATCTTGTCCGCCGCTAAATACAACAACTGCCTTTTCTTGCTTCATCATCGACTCATTCTCCTTTTCTCTCTTAAGAAAATTAGAAGACGAGTATTCTTGAACTTCATAAAAAACAAAACAAATCCGCTGGATGTTGTTTTTCTTAGTTTTTTATAGAGGGAGTTCGCGAACCTCTCCCATGCCTTGGCATGGACTTTCTTCCATTCAATTTTATAAAAAGATAGAATCCACTATCACTTCATACCTATGTATTGTAATGGAAAGAGCCAAATTCCGCAACAGACCCTTCATCTAGTACAACTTTTATGTGGACAAATTATAGTATTTATATTTTTTTCTAATAATAGTATTATATACCTATAAAGATTTTTTCTTTGAAAGAATGAGGTGATTTAGGTATTGAAGATTTTTATCGTCTACCAGCTGATGAACATGTTAATTATTTTAATTTCTACCTTAACATATCATCTTTTCTGGGTACAAAAAGGGAGACAACATCCCAAGCTTAGTTCCTTCATTTTCATTATTCTAAGTATATGCTCTGCCTTTCTTTGCATTACATTTGCAGCCCAGCCCTTTAGTGGCTATCGATTTGATATGAGACAAATTGTTCTAATTAGCAGTACATATATTGGTGGTCCTGTTGCAGGAGGAATCGTATGGGTTGCAATGAATATATATCGTTTATTTTGGGGTGGTATCGGCGGGTATAATACCCTACTTGCTTCAACCATTCTATTTATAGTACTTATATTTACACGTCGAATTTATATCCAATCTACCTTTTCTAAGAAAGTTGTACTGTCCATTTTCATCTCAGCCGTATTCTCAGGAGGTTGGATTCCATTTTTCATTGCCGAAGTAAGTCCAAAAGCATACATGAGCTATATTATTGTATACCAACTTTGCAGTACGTTTGGAACTATATTAATACTCTATTTAATAGAAATTTTGCGTTCTCAGGTAAAACTCCAGGAAGAACTTATGAACGCGGAAAAGTTTCAGCTTATTGGTGAAATGGCGGCTTCCATTTCACATGAGATACGCAATCCCCTCACTTCCACACGCGGTTTTTTACAGCTTCTTCAATCGGAAAATTGCTCGCGTGAAGAACAAAAGGTGTACTTAGATATAGCAATCAATGGGATTGACCAAGCAAATCATGTGCTTACGGATTACTTGACATTCGCTAAGCCAAGCATTGACAAAATGCAAACGTTAGATTTGCATCACGAGATAGCTAGTGTTCTTAGTCTCATTACGCCGATGGCTAATTTTGCAAACGTCATCATTCAGTATAGTCCGCCTCATTATTCATCTTCCGTTCTTGGTGAAAAACAAAAGCTGCATCAATGTTTGCTTAACATTCTTAAAAACTCAATTGAGGCGATGCCTACGGGAGGAACTTTAACAATTTCAACAAAATCGTATGAACAAGAAATCGAGCTTCTAATAGAAGATACTGGAATTGGAATGAGTGACGATCAATTAAAACGACTTGGGTCCCCCTTTTACTCTACGAAAGAAAAAGGGACTGGTCTAGGAATGATGGTCGTATTTAGTGTTATAAAGGCAATGGGAGGTACCATTGACATATTAAGCAACCTCGATAATGGTACAAAATTCAAATTATGCTTTCCAATTGTAGTAAAAATGAAGAAATCGTAAATATACTACATTACGATTTCTTCATTTTTTTACAGCTTTCTTTCATTCGGTTTTTCGTTATCGGTTAGTTCTGCAAATGATTTCACTTTTCCATGAGGTTGTTGATTTTCTTTCCTAGATTTCCACTGTCGCTCTGCCTCTCTCTTTTGATCAGCCATACACATCACCACCTTGTATATTGTTTCTTTCATTAGAATGGCATGTTATTAAAAAAATATTCGTTACAA
>NZ_JBXKMX010000250.1:0-3269 GCF_056992975.1 Ectobacillus sp.
GAAGCTCATACTGCTTAAATGTTAGCTTAATTGCCTCTCCATCAATAGTTACACTTTTTTCTTTATTAAACAATTCCATACCTTTATATACTAAAGTTTGACTCATCGTAAGACTTCCACTTCGACGTAACAAGGCGCGGATACGAGCCATCAGTTCTGGTGCTTGAAAAGGCTTAACAAGATAATCATCTCCGCCATAGTCTAGTCCCTTCACACGATCCTCCAAAGAATCTCTTGCTGTTAAAAACAATACAGGTGTATGGTTTTCTTCCTCACGCAGATGCTGAATAATTTCAAATCCATTCATCCCGGGTAGCATAACATCTAATAAAATGGCATCATAAATATTCTGACGCGCTAAATACAATCCATCTTCACCATTTGAAGCACTATCTGCTTCAAATTCATCACTTACTATTTCTACTATGGATTGTAATAATGAAATATTATCCTCGACGACTAATAAACGCATATCGTTATCTCCCTACTGTTACGAATAAAAACAATGCGATGCTTCATCTTTCACTTTACCACTACCAACCAATAAATCGAAACATGTATAACTATTATTTTTTAGAATTTTTTGTATATCCAGAGTTCAAAAAAAGTATTCCCTTTAGTTCGGCATCAAAAACTGAGAGATATATGGTTGTACTATTTAAAACTATATATGAACTCTATAGAGAAGAATAATTTGAATACAGTCATTATTCATTTTTTTCCTTAATTTCTCCTTAAAAGTTTAAAGTTTCTGTATTAATTGCATAAAAAAAGCCGAGAACCATGCATTCTCGGCTTTTTTTTACATTGTATTACTTTCTATTTACTCTTATTCAACTGGTCCTTGCCAAGCCATCATGCCGCCTATCATATTTGTCACATTAAATCCTTGGCTTTCTAGAATGCTTGTAGCCATACTGCTACGACCGCCAGAAAGACAAACAATAATATATTCTTTATTTTTATCTAGCTCGTTTAAGCGAAATTCTATTAGTCCAAGTGGAATATTTACAGCACCGCTAATCTTTCCTTGTGCTACTTCTGATGTTTCACGAACATCAATAATATTTAGTGCTTCTCCATTTTCAAGTTTTGTTGCTACATCGTTCGCTGTAATTTGTTTCATTATCATTTCTCTCCCTTTTTATCTTATTAGTTTATCTCCAAGCACTCATTCCGCCAGTTACATTCGTAATATTTTGGAATCCTTGCTTTTTTAATAGCTTTGCTGCTTGCTTACTTCTCATTCCACTTTGACAAATAACAATTACTTCTTGTTCCTTTTTTAAGCTGCTAGATTTGCTCGCTAGTTGGTTCAAAGGAATGTTTTTGAACCCTTGAATATGGTTTCCATTAAATTCCCCAGGTGTACGTACATCCACATACTGCTTATCACGTTTCCCTAGTTCATTTCTTAATGTCCCAGTCGTAATATTCTTAATCCCCTTAACTGGTATAAAACGCTGCGCGATGAGCCAAACTGCTAACGCCATTAATACAATATTAATGATTGTACTGGTACTCATGATTTCACCCTCATTTTATTTAGTGTGTAACGAAAAATCGAAAGCAAATTAGCATATAACTTAAATACCTTATGGGGTATATATTAAATGGCTTTATTCTTTTTGTCAACTCCTATTCCTTTCAAGAAAAATACATATTCCTAATGTACAATTACAAACTGCTCCATTTTCTGAATAAACATTTCAGTTGCTTTCGATTGATGAACTTGTTTATTTCGAACGAAGGAAAACGGGCGATATGTACGTTTATTTTGTATAGGTAATGAACATAGTTCTCCTGCTTCTAGCTCTTTTCGTACCGTCCATTTTGATAATAATGCAATTCCTAAGCCTGCCATAACTGCTTCCTTCACTCCTTGTATGCTACTAAAAATAAATGAACGATTCATTTGGAGATGCAGTTCCTCTATGAACGCATCGCTATAGGTGCGAGTACCTGACCCCTGTTCTCTTAGAATCCAGACTTGATCTTGTAACAATGACGGTTTGATTATTCGAAATCGTGACAAATGATGATGAACAGGAGCTACAACTATCATTTCATCTTGCATGAATGGGATTACCTCAATATGAGTATGAGTGGTTTTCCCTTCGATTAATCCAATATCATATTGATTGGATTCTAATCCTCGTATCACTTCTTCCGTATTTGAAATAATGACTTGAATGTCTACTAGTGGATATTGTTTCACATATTCGGCTAGCACTTTCGGAAGGATGTATTCTCCGATCGTAAAACTCGTCCCGATTCGCAATGTACCCGTTACTACATGCATTAAGTTATGAATTTCTTGTTTTGCCTCTTCATAATGTGAAACCATTTGTTTTGCATGCACATACAACCTTTTACCCGCTTCTGTAACTTGTACATACTTCGGGGAACGATGTAACAACTTAGTTCCAAATTCATTTTCCAAATTACGGATCGTTACGCTTACGCTAGGCTGCGTTACATGTAATAGCTCAGCAGCACGAGAGAAATTCTTCAATTCTACTACTGCAATGAAAATTTCAAGAGTATCTACCTTCATATTTCGTTCCTCCTGTCTATTTCTTTATTATACGATTTTTTAATGATTGAGATAGAAAATATATATTTTATTTATCATTATATACTCGTTATAGTTAACTTGGAATCTACGTAGGAGTGATAAGTATGGAACCAACCATTTTACAAAAAATTACAAAACAATATGGATTAACACTTGGCATTTTATTAACGTTTCTTATAGCACTGGCAGCAAAATATATTGCTGTTCTTCCTTTTTTTACAATTATGGGGCAACTTGTCATTGCTATTCTTCTTGGCGCCCTATGGGCATCCATAGCCGGTGTCCAGCCCTATATACTAAGCGGAACTTCTTTTTCCAGTAAAAAGCTACTGCGTGTTGGGATTATTTTACTAGGAATGCGTGTAAACCTAATCGATATTGTTCATGCTGGTTCAGCTGTTTTTTTCATTGCTGTCATTCAAATCCTATTTACGTTAGTGGTCGTATATTTACTATCTCGCAAGTTACATGTAAACAAAAATCTCTCTATATTAACAGCCTGTGGTACTGCTATATGCGGAGCAGCAGCGGTTGTAGCAATCGCCCAGCAAATCGATGCAAAAGATGAAGAAACGGTAGTAGGAGCAGCTACAATTGCAATTCTTGGCACGGTTTTTACGCTAGCTTACACTGCCCTCTATCCTGTTCTTTCACTATCCCCACATGGGTATGGAATCTTTGCCGGATCAAC
>NZ_JBXKMX010000251.1:0-3401 GCF_056992975.1 Ectobacillus sp.
CAAGTATCCAGCTCGATCTCCAATATTCGATCCAAGAGAAAGATAGACAATATTATTCATATGCGTTCCCTCGTAATTTCGACTGCAACTGACCGATAGTGGCCTCTAATTGGGGGATCTGGTTTAATAACTGTTACTGTACATCGCTGTATTACATTGTACGTAGTAAGAACAGTAGACGCAATATTTTCCGCGACAGATTCTACCAACTTATATGCTTTTCCTTCTACAATATTTTCGCAAAGATGATATAATTCACCGTAATTAACGGAATCACTTAGATTATCGGTTTGTCCAGCTTGTCGTAAATCCAATTCTATAGTAAGATTTACCCGAAACCGCTGACCTAGTTTGTTTTCCTCGGGAAATACTCCGTGATAACCATAGAACTCCATGTCATGCACGAATATCTTGTCCAACCTGTATTCCTCCTTTACCTAGCATTGCATCCATCATTTTTGCCATTCTTACGGTTTCTAACACATCATGCACACGTATGATATCGCATCCTTTTTGAATGCCTAAACAAGTAGTAGCTCCTGTTCCCTCTACTCGCTCATTTACAGGTAGATTCAACACATCACCAATGAACGCCTTCCGAGATGTCGCAAGTAAAAGTGGGTACCCGAGGACGGTAAGCTGTTCAAGATTTCTCATAACCTCTAAGTTTTGTTCTGGTGTTTTTGAAAAGCCGCCTAAGCCTGGGTCCAAAATAATATTTTCATCACGAACACCCGCTGCTTTCACAATTTTCACACTCTCATATAAATCAGCAATCATATCTGCAATTATATTTCGATAGTTGGTATTATCTCGATTGTGCATAAGGATAATCGGCACATCAAAATAAGCAGCCACTTCGGCCATCTTCGGATCAGCCTTAGCACCCCAGATATCATTAATGATATGTGCACCAGCTTCGATTGCTTGTCTTGCCACCTCCGCTTTATACGTATCAATGGAGATTGGAACATGGACAGACCGAGAAACAGCTTTAATAGCTGGTAATACTCGCGCTAATTCTTCCTCCTGTGATACTTTCACATAACTTGGACGAGTTGATTCGCCGCCAATATCAATAATTTTAGCGCCTTGCTCTACCATTTCTTGTGCGCGTAGGACGGCAGACTGTTCATTGTTAAACTTACCCCCATCCGAGAATGAATCAGGAGTAACGTTTAAAATTCCCATGATGATAGTTTCTTCTGTAATTTTTAATTCATATGGTCCACATTTAATATTGTGTAGGGTTTCCACTGCTATGCATCTCCTTTTGTAGTTCATGCTTGCTCCATAATGTAAATCGATTGGCATGATATGCATTTATCAACTGCATCGTTACTATGCGTTTATTTAAAAGAGGAACAGCGTCAATAGAATGTAACGGTACAATTTCCTGTATAGAATTTGTTACAAATACTTCATCACTTTCTACCAACTGTTCTTTTGTATAAAATCCCTCTTTAGTTTCTATTCCTAAATTGCTAGCTAACTGTAAGATAAATTGTCTGGTAATCCCATTCAGGATCCCTGTCTCCACTGCAGGCGTATGCAAGACACCATGATGCACAAAGAAAATATTAGACACAACCCCTTCTGCAACATATCCATCCGTAGTTAGAAAAATCCCTTCTTTCATCGGATCCCCACCTACTTCTCGTTTGCCAAGAATATTATTTAAATAATGGTGTGATTTGAAACGATGCGGTCCTTCTGGTGTACTGCGAGGCAGCTGCAAGAAAACCCCTGCTTTTTCTGTAATAGTATCAGTAAGCGGCAAAGATTTTACAAAAATAATAACCGAAGGAGAGGTATAGGGCTCGGTCTGTAACCCGATTTCTCCAACTCCTGCTGATACATTTAATCGTATATAAGCATCTTGCAGTCCATTTCTTCGAAGCAGTTCCTGTAAGATTTGAATGACCTTATCTTTTTCCATATTCCACTTTATTTGCAACGATGAAAGGGCGTTTTGCAATCGTTCATAATGATCATAAAACAGAAAGAAATGACCATTGTACACACGAAATGTTTCAAATACACCTAATCCATACAAAAAACCATGATCATAAGGTGAGATGACTGCATCAGTATCCTTTACATATTCACCATTTGCATATATCAACATATTACCGTACCTCTATTGTACCGCGTTAAAAAATTTTTCAGCAGTTCTTTTCCATGTAATGTCATAATTGACTCTGGATGAAACTGAACCCCTTCTATCGGTAAGATTTTATGGCGAATGCCCATAATTTCTCCCGCTTCTGTCCAAGAGGAAATCTCTAGACAATCCGGCAATGTTTCTTTCTTTACAATAAGAGAATGGTAACGTGTTACAGGAAAGGGGGTAGGTATGTCTGTATATACCGTTTTCCCGTCATGATACACTTGTGAAGTTTTACCATGCATGAAACGTTCTGCCCGAACCACGTCTGCACCAAATACCTGTGCAATCGCTTGATGTCCTAAACACACACCTAAAATTGGTATCTTTCCTGCAAAATGCGTAATCGCCCCCAAACTAATACCAGCTTCATTCGGGCTACATGGTCCAGGCGAAATCATTAAAAAAGACGGAGCAAGTTTCTCTATCTCCTCAATTGTTATTTCATCATTTCGCTTTACTACTATTACTTGTCCAAGCTCCCCTAGATATTGAACAAGATTAAATGTAAATGAGTCGTAGTTATCTATCATAAGTATCATCTCTATCACCTAACGCTTTCTTCACTGCTTTCTTTTGCACACCATAAAGCAGTAGCTTTTTTGAGTGATTCTTTATATTCGTACTTAGGATTAGAGTCAATTACAATACCAGCCCCTGCTTGTACATAAGCATGCCCATCCTTTGCTAACAAGGTACGTATGACAATATTTAGCTCCATATCTCCTGAAAAATCAATCCAACCTATAGAGCCTGTATAAATTCCTCTTCGTACCGGCTCCAACTCTTCAATAATTTCCATCGTTCTAATTTTAGGTGCTCCCGTAATTGTACCGCCAGGAAATACAGCTTTTATCAAGTCAAAAGCATCTTTGTTGTCTTCTAATTCACCCCGTACGTTTGATACAATATGCATAACATGTGAATATTTTTCAATAACCATGAACTCATCTACTTTTACAGTCCCGTACGTGCACACACGACCCAAATCGTTTCTCTCCAAGTCAACAAGCATCACATGCTCAGCACGCTCTTTCTCATTTTCAATCAGGTTCTTTGCCAGCTCATTATCCTCTGCTTCATCCTTACCGCGCGAGCGTGTCCCTGCAATCGGTCGAGTGCTAACCTCTTTACCTCTTTTTTGAATTAATAATTCAGGCGAACCGCTCACAATTTGAAAATCAGAGAACTCAAAATAACCCATATATGGAGAAGGGTTAATTTCACGAAGTTT
>NZ_JBXKMX010000252.1:0-2774 GCF_056992975.1 Ectobacillus sp.
CTGAACAAGCCGGCTCTGCTTTTCTTTATAATCATACCGAATTTTGCTTTGTAATTCCATATATGGTTTGTTCATGGTATGATATAGTTTAGGATTCTTTATGTTGATTGGAGGACAGGGAGTTGTCACAGCAAAAAGAGAAACGAACGAAAATTACTGTGGAGATCTACGGCCAGCAATATTCGGTTGTTGGAGATGAAAGCACGAGTCATATGCGCATGGTTGCGGCTATTGTTGATGATAAGATGCGCGAAATAAACGCCAAGAATCCTTCTCTTGACATAAATAGATTGGCAGTGCTCACTGCAGTAAATGTTGTACATGATTATATTAAATTAAAAGAAGAAACAGAACGATTAAAAGAAAGAATAAAAGGAATGAATGAAGAATGATTGATTTAATCATCATCGCCGTGCTTCTTATTGGTTTTTTTATTGGATTGAAACGAGGGCTTATTTTACAAATAGTTCGCATTATTAGTTTCATGGCTGCGTATTTTGTAGCGTATACATATTCTGGTACGTTTGCACCCTCATTAAAGAGCATCATTCCCTATCCACTGCAAACTATGCAGCAAACACCTGTTTGGCTCAGTTCGGTAGATGTAGAGGCAGTTTTTTACCGAGGGCTTGCGTTTGTTATTTTATTTTTCTTGACGATGTTTGCACTGTCCATGATTGGACATTTGCTCAATATATTTGCTCAAATACCAGTATTAAAGCAAGCTAATGCGCTAGGCGGGGGCATACTTGGTCTTGTAGAAGTATATATTTTGCTTTTTGTTATCATTTTAGTTGGGACGATCTTGCCAATTCAACAAGTACAAACGTCCATACAACAATCTGTCCTTTGTAAAGTAATTGCTGATGATACACCTGTCCTTTCGGATAAAGTGAAGCAATTGTGGGCAACTGGTAAAGTGTGACAATGAAAAGCTTAGAGATACAAGGTAGCACTTCGAAAAGTGGACCGTTTTGCAGAATTCTGTTACATTGAGAGTTTCTGTAACGGTCCATTTCGCTTGTTTCAGATTGGAGACTATGTATGAATAAAAAACAAATTATCAGTACACTAGAAACCATCGCCCTTTATATGGAGCTTAAAGGGGAAAATTCGTTTAAAATTGCTGCCTTTCGAAAGGCAGCTGCAGCATTGGAACAGGATGAACGTAGTATGGCAGAGATTGATGATTTTACTATATTAAACGGAATTGGAAAAGGAACGGCGACTGTTATACGCGAATGCATTGATTCAGGAACATCCTCTTTGCTTCAGCAACTGCAACAAGAGGTACCACGTTCCTTATTGCCACTGTTAAAGTTACCTGGTTTAGGTGGGAAAAAGGTTGCCAAACTATATAAGGAATTACAGGTGACGGATATATCCTCTTTAAAGCTTGCATGTGAGGAACATAAAGTGCAGAATCTTGCAGGTTTTGCGAAAAAAACAGAAGAAAAATTACTAGAGGCAATTCTTCAATTTGGCACAAGACCAGAACGATTGCCTGTTGCTTTCGTATTGCCTATTGCCGAGGAAATAGAACAAATTTTGTCGAATATGCCATATGTTCTTCGCTTTTCCCGTGCGGGTAGTTTACGACGTGTTCGTGAAACTGTGAAAGATCTTGATTTTATTATTGCTACGGCCCAGCCATTAGAAGTTCGAGATGAGTTGTTGCAAATTCCTCATATTATAGAGGTAATTGCGAGTGGGGATACAAAGGTTTCTGTCCGGTTGCAGTATGAATATGATGTGGCTGTTGATTTTCGTTTAGTAAAGGAACAGGAGTATACTACGACGCTTCATCATTTTACAGGCTCTAAGGAGCATAATGTGAGAATGCGCCAACTTGCAAAGGAACGTAAGGAAAAAATAAGTGAATACGGTGTCGAAGATCTCGTGACAGGTAACGTCAAAACGTTCCAAACGGAAGAAGAATTCTATGCCCATTTTCATCTCCCCTTTATTCCTCCAGAAGTAAGAGAGGATGGGAGTGAAATTGACCAGATCCAGTTTATTCCAGATCTCATTCGCGTAGAGCAGATAAAAGGCGATTTACATATGCATACTACGTGGAGTGACGGTGCATATTCTATTGAAGAGATGCTTGCTGCCTGCCACAAGCAGGGATATGAATACATTGCCATTACAGATCACTCGCAATATTTAAAGGTAGCAAATGGCCTTACGAAAGAGCGACTACTAGAACAAGGGGAAGAAATTCGCCGTCTAAATAAAAAATACCCAGCTATTACAATTTTACGTGGGGTTGAAATGGATATATTGCCTGATGGAACACTTGATTATAAGGATGATGTGTTAGAGCAGCTTGATTTCGTCATTGCCTCCATTCATTCGGGATTTTCACAAAGCACTGAGATGATCATGAAGCGGCTCCAAAGGGCATGCGAAAATAAATACGTATCGATGATTGCGCATCCAACTGGCCGCCTGCTTGGAAAACGCGACGGCTACGCTGTGGACATGGATATGCTAATTCGCTTAGCTAAGGAAACGGGAACGATTCTTGAATTAAATGCAAATCCGCATCGCCTTGATTTATGTGCGAATGATTTGAGAAAAGCTGAGAATGCAGGAGTTAAACTTGCGATTAATACAGATGCACACTCACTTGATATGCTACAGTACATGCATATTGGCGTGAGCGTTGCGAAAAAAGGATGGATTCAATCTGAATCCATCGTAAATACATGGAACTGTGAACAATTATTAGATTTTATTCATAAGAAGAAGCAATAGGAGGACGAATACGT
>NZ_JBXKMX010000253.1:0-2917 GCF_056992975.1 Ectobacillus sp.
TTTTTATAAAATTTTTATAGCTATAAATCGTACTATTCTTCCTTATGGTAACATGTTTCACGTGATAGTTACAAAACTGTAACCTCACACCTACGCTGTATTTTTATTCTGTACAAAAGTGCTAGTATTTTGTAGGAAGCAAGGTGTAAAATGAAGGCACTGTGTAAGGAGTGATGAGTTTGGCGAGGGAGCGAAAGTTTACAACGAAAGAGATATTTACATTGACCAAGCAGCTACTGCTTAAGGTTGGCTATGAAGGATTTACTATTAGTTTATTGGCAGAAAATATGGCTGTTTCACGTGCAGCTATTTATAAATATTACACGAATAAAGAAGAACTGATTATGGATTTAATGCTGGAAGAAATGAATGAGATAGTGGAGGAAATTGGACGGATAGATTCGGATGCTACATTTATAGAGCAGCTGGATCAGCTCACCCATACGATCTTCCAATACAAAGATCTTCACCAAATGCTTGGAGCGGCGAGTCAGATTGATAGTAGGGGATCGAATTCCATTGTCAAAAAGAAAGAAAAATTGGAGCAATTGCATTTCGGAATGTATCGTCCATTGCAAGGGATGATTGAACGTGGGAAGCAAGAAGGGTGTCTTGTTAATTCCCTTCCGAACGAACTAATCATTGGATTTATCTTTCAAACCATTGATATACCAAATCATACCGGTTTACCTGCCGATGCGTTTATGCAGGCAGTAAAGCAAATGATCTTCCATGGAATCTCCATTAAACCATAGGTGACAGAAGTGTAACTTATGTGTATACTCATATATGCATATAACTTTTTTATTCAAAGTGACGAATGTGTAACTTATAAAAAAAGGAGGAGATTTGATGTTTTTAGGTTGGAAAGAAATGCAGCGTTCGAAATTACGCTATTTCATGATTGGCTTTATTATTGTCCTCATTGCATGGCTCGTATTCATTCTTTCCGGGCTTGGGAATGGTCTATCCACATTAAGTGCAGCAAGTGTCAAAAATATGAATGCAGATTATGTTGTGTATCAAAAAGGAGCAGGTGCTACCTTCAGTAAATCTCTTCTTTCTGAGTCGTTAGCGCAAGATATAAAAAAACAAGATAATGTCAAAGATGCAGCTGCTTTTGGTGCAGCAATGGGTGCCATTTCGAAAGAAAAAACCGATAATTCAGTAGATAAAACGGATATCGCCCTTCTTGGTATCGAGCCAGGTTCATTTTTAGAACCGAAAGTAATCGAGGGTGTAGCGTTAGATGCCTCCATTAAAAATGGTGTGCTGGCAAACAAAACATTACAAGATAAAGGGTATAAGCTTGGCGATACGGTTGTTGCGTCTAGTTCGAAGGAAAGCTTCAAAATTATTGGATTTGTGGAAAACCAAACGTACAATCACTTACCTGCCCTTTTTGCAACAATAGATCAATGGCGCATATACCAATATGCAGCTCCAGGCGCCAATAATGGAATAGCAGACGTGGTTAATGCGATTGTTGTGCAAGGGTCAAAAGTGGATGCTGCCAATATAGATAAGCAAATTAGTGGAATTGAAACGGTAACAAAGGCAAAGGCAGTACAAGGCATGCCTGGATATAAAGAAGAAAATGGAACCATCACGATGATGCTTGCTTTTCTCGTTGTCATCTCAGCTTTTGTTATTGCCGTATTCTTCTATGTACTAACTCTGCAAAAATCAAACCAATTTGGTGTAATGAAAGCGATCGGTGCAAGCAATCGATTCCTTGTCCGTACGATTGTTTCTCAGGTGTTTGTTCTATCATTTATTAGTATCGCGATTGGGGCACTGTTAACGTATTTGACGGCCCTTATTTTCCCTAAAGAAATGCCGTTTAGCTTAGATGCTAACATGGTATTCACATACAGCCTCGTATTATTGTTTATTAGTGTAGTAAGTTCCCTTGTATCAGTACGACGCGTTACAAAAATCGACCCACTAACTGCTCTAGGGAGGGTAGAATAATGATTGGATTACAAATGAAGAATGTTACAAAGCTGTACCAGGAGGGTGACTCTACGGTCACAGCATTAGACAACGTTTCATTAACGGTTGGACCTGGAGAGTTTATTGCGATTGTTGGTCCGTCTGGCTCAGGGAAAAGTACGTTTCTTTCCATTGCAGGTGCCTTGTTGCAACCAACGCAAGGAGAAGTCATTTTAAATGATATCAATATAGCAAAAATGAGCGATAAGCAGCTCTCAAGTGTACGTCTAAATGAAATTGGATTTATCCTCCAAACATCTAATCTCATTCCTTACTTGAAAGTGATCGATCAATTGTTGATCGTTAAGAAAATGGCGGGGAGCGTAACAAAGGACGACCGAGCATTTGCTATCAGATTGTTAACTGAGCTTGGATTAGAAGCTAAATTAAATAAGTTCCCAAATGAATTATCTGGCGGCGAACGTCAGCGCGTTGCGATTGCACGTGCTTTCGTGAATGATTCGGAATTGATTCTAGCAGATGAACCAACAGCAAGCTTAGATTCTCACCGCGCGCATGAAGTTGTTGAGCTTATTGCAAAAGAAGTAAAAGCACGGAATAAAGCTGCTATTATGGTTACACATGATGAACGTATGCTCGCATACTGTGATAAAGTGTATCAAATGGAAGACGGCGTACTTACGGTTAGAAAATAAGAAGCAAAGAAAGCATGTCCCAAACGTAGCGTGCATTTGGGATATGCTTTTTTTATAATACGTTTTGCTTTATCTCGCATTTTTGTACTAACTGTCCATTTAATTAGAAAATGGTTAGAATAAGAAAGGAAAGGGGGGAAGGAACAATGACTGAAACGTTCCCGTTATTATCCGGACATCTTTCTTTAGATTTAGTAAATACAGAAGTCGTAAGGCGTGGGAAGCGACATGATTTACTACTTACAGATAGAAATATGCTAGATTGG
>NZ_JBXKMX010000254.1:0-5416 GCF_056992975.1 Ectobacillus sp.
CTCGTAAAACCTTTTGAAATTGACGAATTACTTGCTCGTTTGCGCGCCATATCACGGCGAAATTATGCTCCGATTCAGGAAGAAATCGTCATGATTCATCACTTAACATTGAACCGAACGAGCCACGCGGTATTTCAAGGAAAGGAAGAAATACTCCTTACACCGCGAGAATTTCAATTGTTCGATCTATTGGTGCAAAATCAAGGACAAGTTTTGCCAAGAGAAATTATCCTTGATCGAATATGGGGATATGACGCGGATGTATCAGTAAAAACAATTGATGCAACGGTGAAACTATTGCGAAAAAAATTGAATATACCAAGGCAACAAGGGTGGATTCAGAGTATAAGGGGGGTTGGGTATAAACTTGAGTGATCATACTGGAATACAAAGAACGAAACGGGTGGTCAAGGATGTCTTTAAACAAACACAAACAAGACTAACCCTTTCTTATAGCCTATTGCTTATGACGTTTCTCGTTCTGTTTATTTGTATCGTTTATGGACTTCTTTATTTTATAATGATGTATAATCAAAACCAAGAAATAGAATCTCTTGCAAGTCAACAAGCAAGTGTCATTCAAGATTCTATGAACGGGGCGTCTGGATCTTCATCAACGGTTACGTTCGGGCAAAATCAATATTTCTACTATGTAGCCGATCGGCAAGGAAAAATTATATCCGGTGATGAAACGATTCATCCGATGCGAGAAGATTTTCTAAGTACGATACAGGGTTGGTATCCTCAGCAAAGTGAAATCCGAAATATAACGTTAGAAGTGCGTTCTCACCATATGATGCATAGTGAGGATGTACAGCAATTAAAAATCCTTATGATTGCCTTGCCTATTATGAATGGGAAAGATCAGACAGGGACGCTATATGTCGGAGAAAATATTTCTCCGGTCTACCATCTATTTCGCATATTGCTGATGATTTTCATTGGACTTGGGGTCGTGTTCTTCGGCGTTGCATTATCCTTAAGCCGCTATATGTCGAAGCGGGCTCTTATCCCGGTCCAAGAATCCTATATAAAGCAGCGTGAATTTGTAGGGAACGCGTCCCATGAATTACGTACGCCGCTCAGCATTTTACTTTCGTCTCTTGATACATTAGAAATGGAACAGGACGAGCATACGAGTGCCTTTTCTCGAAAGGTGCAGCGGAATATGAAAGAGGAAGTAAATAGAATGACAAAGCTCGTCAGTGATTTACTAACGCTCGCTCGGTCTGATTCTAATGAACAAGAAATGACGCAAATCCTATTTGATTTTCGTCCATCAGCAAGTAAGGTAATTGAAACATTCCGTTCTATAGCAACAAGCAAGCAAATAGAAATAGAATTTGATGCACCAGAATCCATACAGGTGTATGGAAACGAAGACCGCCTTACACAGCTCTTATATATTTTAGTAGACAATGCGATTAAATACACACCGGATCATGGATCAATTACCGTCACGTTACGCATGGAAAACGATAAGAAACATAGTCTATGTATGATCGTTAAGGATACGGGAATCGGCATAAAATCGGAGGACTATAGCCGGATTTTTGAAAGATTCTACCGTGCTGATAAATCCCGCTCAAAGAATATTGGCGGATATGGACTCGGTTTATCTATTGCGAAGTGGATTGTAGACGCTCACCACGGCTCGATTCAAGTATCAAGTACAGAAGCAGGAACTACATTTACAGTGCTTATACCTACGAAAGCGTAAAGAATCTTTACGCTTTTTTTCTTTCTCCAAAAACTTTTTAAAAAGTTTTTCCCCCGATTCTATTTTTCACCATATTTTCTTTTTTCTTTTCTACAATAGGTCCTGTTAGCAAGGCAATCTACTAATAGGAGGTGTAAGCATGAAAAAGAAAAAAGGATTAAAATGGCTGGTGCTTTTAGCAGTCATTGGTATTCTGATCTTCACTGGATTTCAAGTAGTGAAAAATGAAGGATATCGATTTAACAACTTCAATATGACATCAATGATGAATAGTCAACAACCAACACAAGGTACGTTTCAAGGTGGACAAGGACAATTCCAAGGTGGAAATCAATCTGGTCAATTTCAAGTAAATGGCCCGCATCACAAAGGCATGCATCAAGAAGGTATGATGCATCAAGGCAGATTTGGTCATCATGAAAGAGGGTTCGGTGGGTTCTCTATCCTTCCATTCTTCTTAGCGCTAGGATCCATTCTTGTTGGTTGGTTATTATGGAGAGGTGCAGATCACGGCCCTAGAAAATGGATTGGCTTACTGTTAATTGGTCTAGGTGCATTACCTACTCTTCCTATTCTACTTATTGCAGCAGCTATTTACTGGCTCTATAAGAAATTTAAAAACAAGAATGACAACTTAGTGCGTGATGAATATACATCCACTCAAACTGTGAAACAACCTGATTTCTTAGATGAATGGGAACGAAACATAAACAAGGAGGAAAAATAAAATGGGATTATTTAGAAGAGTGAAAGACTTAGTAACGGCAGATGTACATGATGCGATAGATAAATTAGAAAACCCAGTCGTGATGTTAAAACAGTATATGCGTGATGTAGAAGAACAAATTGGGAAAGCTCAGCATGCATTAGCAGATCAGTTATTTATGGAAAAGAAATATGAAACACTTGTGGAAGAAGCAGAAGCTATCGTTGCAAAACGAGTTCGTCAAGCACAATTAGCTGTAGACCGAGGCGAAGACGAAGTGGCGCAAGTAGCATTACAAGAAAAAATTACACAAGAGAAGAAGCTAGCGATGTACAAGCAACAATTAGAAGCAACGAAAAAACAAACAGCTCTTCTCTACGATCAAATTGGTAAAATGCAAGAAACATTTAAGGAATTACAATATAAAAAATTGGTGTTGATCTCTAGAGCAAACGCTGCAAAAGCGCTAAAATCTGGACAAGACACACTTGCATCCTTCCAAACGGAACATACATTAAAAGGCTTTGCAAGAATGGAGGAATACATTCAAAAGTTAGAAGCGGAAGCTGCTGCAAGTCAATACTTCCAACAAGCTTACACAAAAACTTATATGCCATCAGTGAGTAGTGAGCTAAAAGAAGAAGTACAAAAAGAGCTTGAAAAGTTAAAAGCTACAAAATAAAGAATCTAGAGCATCCTATCCAATGATTAAATAGATGAGCAAAAAAGGCAAACTTCCACGAGTTTGCCTTTTTGCATTAAGACCATTACTATAGGTATATATAAAATGAGGGAATAGGGAGAATAAAGCAGATGAAATTATCCACATCGGAAAGAAAATTTTTAGTCTATTCTACTGCTATTTTGATAACATTTACATATATATTTGCAAAGTTCGCCTCGGAATTAATTGAAAAAGAGCTGTATAATTTTGATATTACTATAATAAGGTTGATTCAATCCTTTATATCTAACCGCGATACGATTATCATGGAATGCTTCACCTTTATGGGAGCTGGGCAAACCATTGCGGCTCTTCTTATATTGTTACTTGTAATCCTGATTTGGCAGAAAAGGGTGTGGGAAGCCATGTTTTTATTTCTTGCAGCTTCAGGCGGAATTGGTTTTAATTTGTTGTTGAAATGGATTTTTCAACGACAACGACCTACCATTCATCCAATCATCCATGAAACAGGATATAGTTTTCCAAGCGGACATTCTATGGGTTCCTTTGTTTTTTATGGTATGATTGCTTACCTTCTTGTTCGGCAATGCAAAGGAAAGGCTCAGAAGGTTATAAGCATATGCGTAATGGCATTACTTATCTTCATGATTGGGATCAGCCGAATTTATCTCGGCGTCCACTATCCCAGTGATGTACTAGCTGGTTTTGCAGCAGGAGGTTCTTGGCTCATGATTTGTATAATGGGATTGTCTGTTGTGAATGATCGAAAAAAATGAACAGTGCTCTTTTAAAACTCATTGTAAATAAATGTAGAATCCGTATGTTGATTAACAAAGCCATAGAGATAGGTTAAAACGAACAAAATGCTTACATAAAACAGGAACATGGCGGTCCAGCGTACGGAGGTATTGCACCACAATGTATGGATATATTTCATTAAATGATTCATCTCACGATTCTCCTTCTTTTAGTTTAGATTGTTATCAGGTCTACCATGTAAAAATTCCGATAAATCTTGATCCACACGAACCCAGCCCTTCCATCCCAAATGGTTAGGATCATTCATGAAATAGTTATCATATTCTGCATTTGAATAGTCTGTAACCTGAAATCCAGCTGCTTCTACTTGATTGCGAATTTTTGCATATAGTTGTTCGCGATAGGGCTTCGTAAAGCCAATATAATCACTATAAGCGGCTTTTCGTGGCAATAAAACGAAAAGAGGAGTTGCCTGTTCCTTTCGCAGTATATCTAATACCATTTGTAAATCATCATACTCACTGGATTCCAAGAAAGAAGAAGAATTCCAAGAATTTTGATTTCTCATATATTTTTCTTCGTACTTTTTATAAGTATCATTTACAATGCCAAACGAATTGCTATTTGTTTGGAGTTGTCCTTCTTGCTCTGCTTCCTTGGTAAGCTGATCCCACGAAAGCTTTGTAGTTGGTGCTTGGAGTTTCACAGGTTTTATGTTCTTTACTGCAGACAAGCTGTCAAAATAATCTTGTTTTTCTTTCAGCTTTAAGCGGTAATAGGCAACGGGTGTTAATGAAAGCGCTTTGAATTGATGCCATGGATCTTTATAAATATATCGTTCTAACATGATTGTTAGTAAACGGTCTTTTTTAACTATAGAATAGTTTACTAGTCTAGGAGCCACTTTTGTTTTCAATTCGGTACTAATGTCATTGGTAAATAGAAATTGGTATGCTTGATAGCTTGAGAAATATTTCGTAAAGCCACTATCTGAAATCCCATCTTTATTCATGAAGTCAGAAGGATCTAGAAAATAGACAAGCTTTTTATTTTGGAGGGAATGGGATAAGGTTGCAAGATTCATCGCGTGGAGCAAACCGGTGCTACCAGGCTGTCCTTGTAAATATGGAATAACCGTCTCATTTGAAAAATAATGAGATGGATGAAAACGACTAAAAATTCCAAGCGTAGAAGAACCAAATAAAGGAATATATGTGTTATTATTTAGAACTCGTTGTTGTATATATGTATTTTTAAATCGAAGGGCATCAGGTGAAGAACTACTTTGTTTTATCTCACTGTCAGAAATGATGTTTGGAAAGTACGAGACAGGAAGTAGTAAAAAACCTACATAAATCATAAATGCTATAAGTAAAGGACTATAGATTGCGCTTTTCATAAAATCTCCTTATATGTTTGAACTGTATCTTCATCAAGCCAGAAGCTATTTGAAAGAGTCATAGAGATAGTCAAAAACAACGTATCACTATGCTTACCACCATATATTATACATAAAATAATGTAGAAGCATAACAATTTTTTATAC
>NZ_JBXKMX010000255.1:0-8921 GCF_056992975.1 Ectobacillus sp.
GTGGAAAATTAAGTGAGTTAATAATCGTATTAAAGGTGGTGGCCGAATGAAAGTATATACAGCAAAAGAGGTAGCTGAACATTCGATATCGAAGGTAAAGGGATTCACCCTAACACCATTCGGACTATAAGTTAAATTTAAAAAAATACTTGCTATAAAGTGAACTTTAAGGCTTAAGATACTCCTGAAACCAATTTATTAGGTAAAAGGAGTGTAATATATGCAAAAACGTGTATGGTTTATTACAGGTACTTCAACAGGATTCGGACGTTCTCTCACTCAAGAAGTAATTGCTAATGGTGATTATGTAGTTGCAACTGCCCGCAATATAAAAGATATCGAATCTTATAAACAACAAGCACCTGATCGCGTTCTTACTCTTGAATTAGATGTTCATAACGAAGAGGATGCAAACCAAGCGGTTCAAAAAGCTGTTGAACAATTTGGACGGATTGATATTCTTGTGAATAACGCAGGATATGGTTTGCTGGGAGCCTTCGAGGAACTGACAGACAAGCAAATCCGCCATCAATTTGAAACAAATGTTTTTGGTTTGATGAACGTTACAAGAGCTGTTCTTCCGACACTTCGGAACCAACGTTCCGGCCACATCATAAATATTTCTTCTGTTTTGGGCCTTACTGCCTTTCCTGGACTTTCAGTATACTCTGCAAGTAAATTTGCAGTTGAAGGTCTTTCTATTGGATTAGCACAAGAGGTTGCACCACTCGGTATTAAGCTAACTTTGATTGAGCCAGGTGCTTTTCGAACGAAATGGGCAGCTACCACACTGGATAAAGGAACCAAACAAGATTCGGATTCCTACGAAGAAACAGCAGGTGGACTGCGTGAATGGTTAACAGGTGTAAATGGTGTACAACCTGGGAATCCGGATCGTGCTGCAAAAATCATTTTCCAAATTGCCGATATGGAAAAGCCACCTCTTCATCTAGTATTGGGTCGTGAAGCTCTTCAAAATGCGAAAGATAAATTGGGTCCTCAACTCAATGACATTGAAAAATGGGCTGATGTTACAATATCTGCTGACTTTGATGAGCCCATTCCTTCTTCCTTTCCGGAATAAATCTTTGTATTAAATATCCTTTTGGGGATAACATAATACAATGTCTTTTGATGATGGAGGAAACGGGACCGCTAAAGTATATTCGACAAAATATTAAAAAGTAATAGAGAGCAATGGGGAAGAGTGGTAAAGAATATCTCTCAAAATATATACCTGCAGACACATTCTTTACGTTGTAGATGTGTTTGCAGTTTTTTTTTAATGAAGGGTAAAATCAAAAAATGCTAATAAATATGGACTTGGAAATTAAACTTGGTGCTACTTTTAATATAATTAAAAATATTAATAGTACAAAAGAAAATCAAAATCTTAAAAGCGGTTGCTGGTTTTATGGGCGTTTGTGCCATTATGGTTATTGCAATCATGCTGAAAAACAATAATGGAAAGTCGTATTTTCAAAATATTATACTTTTTTGGGACAGCACTGACAGCATCCATAATCAAATTACCTTGAGCAGGATATAAAAATAGGATAAACTTCCATTTAAAGTGAATTTGAATCATTTAACCTATGGAGTGAAATATATGAATTATAGTACTAAGGAATTTTCAATTAAAACTGGGCTATCAGCATCAACGTTACGCTATTATGAAAAAGAAAGAGTATTACCATTTGTAAAGCGTGATGGTTATGGCAATCGTATTTATGATGATGAAAATGTTGAATGGATTGATTTTATTTTGGCATTACGATCCACGGGCATGCCTATAGCGGAAATAAAGCGCTATGTGGATTTGTATAAAGAAGGGGAAAAAACCATACAAGAGCGTAAACAGATGATACTTGACCATAAAGTAAAGGTCCAAAAAGAAATCATGCAAATGAATAAGTATTTAGATAAAATTAATTATAAATTATCACTGTATGACATACTAGAAGCGGACCTTGAGACAAAAAATATAAAAATTTAAATAAACGGTCATATGTTGTACAAAAAGGATAGATATAAGCATGTATATCCCCTGTTCATCTATCCTTTCCTTTTAACCCTATATAATGTGTGATATTACAAGGACACATTTAATTGTAAAGCTCTATATTAAGGGGGCGGCTACTTTTTCAAAAGAACGGGTTAATTCCAACTTTACATATATGAAAAATGATGATACTATCAAAGAAATTAATATAAACAATCTGACTAGATAACTAGAGGATTCTTCTTTCTTAGCTAATAAGGAAGTAGAGTCCTTTTTTGTTTCTACGCGGAAAAAAAGGGAGGAACCGAAAATGAGTTTGCAATTTGCATATTGGGCACCAAATGTAAGCGGAGGATTGGTTATTTCAAATATTGAACAACGAACGGGTTGGTCATTTGAAGACAATAAGCGTTATGCACAAGTGGCAGAGGAAGCTGGGTTTGATTATGTGTTATTACAAACACGGTTTTTGGCAAGCTACGGGGCTGAAAAGCAGTTAGAGGCGACGGCTTTGGCAGCAGGTTTGGCGAGTGTTACATCGAAGCTAAATATTATTACGGCGATTCTTCCTGGCCTTTGGCATCCGGGTGTGATGGCGAAAATTATTTCAACGATTGATCATATTAGCAATGGACGTGTATCTGTGAATATTGTAAGCGGTTGGTTTAAAGGTGAATTTCAAGCTTACGGTCTTCCCTGGTTAGATCACGATGAGCGATATCGCCGCTCCGAGGAATTTATTCAGGTGCTTCGGGAACTATGGACGAAGGAAATTGCGAATTATCAAGGGGATTTTTACCGGATTCATGATGCGCCCTTAAAACCAAAGCCTGTTACGCAGCCACTTGTGTTTCAAGGCGGGAATTCAATTGCTGCCAAGGAGATGGCAAGCCGCGTTTCGGACGTTTATTTCATGAACGGAAATTCGATTGAAAATATAAAGCAACAGATTGATGAAGTAAGAGAACTAGCAAACCAACAAGGGCGCACAGTAAAATTTGGAGTGAACGGCTTTGTCATTGTCCGCGAAACAGAGCAGGAAGCACAGCAAGTTCTGAGGGATATTATCGCTCATGCAGATGATGAAGCGGTAGAAGGCTTTAAAAGCCAAGTAAAGTTTGCCGGAAAAGCATCTCCGCAAGGAAACGGAATGTGGGCCAATTCATCCTTTGAGGATTTGGTTCAATACAACGATGGCTTTCGTACGAAATTAATCGGGACTGTTGAGCAGGTAGCAGACCGGATTATCGAATTGAAAAAAGTAGGTGTAGATATTGTGTTAACCGGATTTCTTCATTACGAAGAAGAGATACAAGCCTTTGGGGAGCAGGTCCTTCCGCTCGTTCGGAAAAAAGAGGAACAGCTCAGCAAAGCAGCTGTAAGATAATAGTAGAGAAAAAATAACAGCCGCCTATTGAGGCGGACACTGAAAAAGGTATCCCTCTCTTACATAAATAGAGAAGGATACCTTATTTCTTTGCCTAATTTTACTCATAGATACTAGATTGGTCCCCGCGAGAGCGGATTATACGTTTCAATGGGAACATAAAAAGGGCATTAGTGACCGCTTTGAGCAAAAAGCAGGGTAGCTGGTAATCAATCCCCTGTATTAGTGACCGCTTTGAGCAAAAAGCAGGGTAGCCGGTAACGAAACCGCTGTATTAGTGACCGCTTTGAGCAAAAAGCAGGGTAGCCGGTAAACAATCCGCTGTATTAGTGAACGCTTTGAGCAAAAAGCAAGGAAGCCGGTAACGAAACCGCTGTATTAGTGACCGCTTTGAACAAAAAGCGTGGTAGCCGGTAACGAAAGAGCTGTATTAGTGACCGCCTTGAGCAAAAAGCAAGGTAGCCGGTAATCAAAGCGCATCAAAGTTATCGTCCCTTTAGATGCGGCTGTTATTTTTATAGGGACGAAGCAAGAAATCATCTTCTTTATAATAGCTTTACACAGTTTTAAAGCTACTGCTGTACTTTCTCGCTATAATGATGGGTAGGGAATATTGTTTTGGCTTGTATACATAGTGTTATGAGGTATTTCTATACATATAATTTGAAGTAAGTAGTAAATTTTTGTAGTGTAAGAGCATAATGAGGGGCGAAGAGGTGGCTTATGGAGATTTCGGTAGTAGGTACGGGGTATGTAGGTCTTGTAACAGGGGTAGGATTGGCACATATTGGTCATATTGTGACATGCTTAGATATAGATGAGGATAAGATTGCAAAGCTTCAAGATGGGAATGTCCCCATTTATGAGCCAGGTTTGGCAGAGATGATGCAGGAGGCAACGCATGCAGGCCGATTAAAGTTTACGAGCGAGCGGGCGCAGGCCTATCACCGGGCAGAGGTCATTTTTCTGGCAGTGGGAACTCCTCCTAATGAAGATGGATCGGCAAATTTAACGTTTATTACAAAAGCATGTGAAGATATCGGGGATTTCATGAAGCATGATGCGATTGTTGTAACAAAAAGTACTGTGCCGGTTGGGACAAATGATTATTTAGAAGGCATTATTACAGGAAGACTACAAGAAGGCATTACGGTGCAGGTGGCATCCAATCCAGAATTTTTACGAGAAGGGTCTGGTGTGTACGATTTCTTCCATGGGGATCGTATTGTTATTGGCGCAAAGCTAGAAGAAACGGCTACTATATTAGAAGAGATTTATAAGCCGCTTAAGATTCCGACCTTTAAAACAGATGTGCGCAGCGCGGAAATGATTAAGTATGCTTCTAATGCTTTTCTAGCAACAAAGATTAGTTTTATTAATGAAATTTCTAATATTTGCGAAAAAACAAATGCGAATATAGAAGCTGTTGCGTACGGGATGGGACTCGATCAACGGATTGGCGATAAATTCCTAAAGGCTGGTATTGGGTACGGGGGATCTTGTTTTCCAAAGGATACGAAGGCGCTGCTTCAAATTGCAGGGACGGTACGCCACGATTTTGAGTTGTTGAAAGCGGTAATTGAAGTGAACAATAAGCAGCAAATTTCGTTAGTGAAACGTGCTACGGATTTATTGGACTTACGCGGTAAGCAGGTTGCCCTTCTCGGTTTAGCCTTTAAGCCGAATACAGATGATATGCGTGAGGCACCTTCTATCGTTATTGCAGAATATTTGATTAGCAAGGGTGCGATTGTAAAAGCATATGATCCTAAGGCTGCCGAAAATGCAAAGCATCTGTTGCCGAAACAAGTTATATTTGCCAGTCGTGCCGAGGAAGCTTTGCAAGATGCAGAGGCAGCATTTCTTGTAACGGAGTGGAGTGAAATAAAAAGTATTCCGCTCGCTACGTATGTAGAATTGATGAAGCAACCGCTCTTATTTGATGGACGGAATTGTTATAGTTTAGAAGAAGCGAGCCGCCATGAAATCGATTATTATTCCATTGGTCGTCCTTCGGTGCTGCGAGAGTACAGCGGCAAATCCTAATATACAAGCGCTTTTTAAGGCTGATTTACAGAGAGATGACGTACTGCTATTCCCTGCCTTATTACTATGTAATATAATGGGGGAAGTACATCATCTTCGTCCAAGCGATGAATGAGAAAGTGAGTGGAAATACATGACACAACCAATTAAAGTAATGACGATATTCGGAACACGGCCAGAAGCAATTAAAATGGCTCCGTTAGTTCTAGAACTACAAAAGCATCCAGAAACAATCGAACCAATTGTGACGGTAACTGCGCAGCATCGTCAAATGCTTGATCAAGTATTGAACATTTTCGGCATTACGCCTGATTATGATTTAAACATTATGAAGGATCGCCAAACGCTTATTGATATTACGACACGTGGCTTACAAGGGCTAGATGAGGTCATGAAGGAAGCAAAGCCAGACATCGTCCTCGTACACGGTGATACAACGACTACATTTATCGCAAGTCTTGCTGCGTTTTATAATCAAATTCCAGTTGGACATGTGGAAGCAGGTCTGCGTACTTGGAATAAACGTTCTCCGTACCCAGAGGAAATGAATCGTCAGCTCACGGGTGTCATGGCAGATTTGCATTTTTCACCAACCACTAAATCAGCTGAAAACTTAAAACTTGAAAATAAAAATCCAGACACGATTTTTATTACGGGGAATACGGCCATTGATGCATTAAAAACAACGGTAAAAGAAACGTATACAAATAAGGTATTAGATAGCATTGGAAGTGATCGCCTCGTATTAATGACAGCACATCGCCGCGAAAACTTAGGTGAACCGATGCGCAATATGTTCCACGCTATTAAGAGACTTGTGGAAAAATATGACGATATTCAAGTTGTCTACCCGGTTCATATGAACCCAGTTGTACGTGAAATTGCAAATGATATTTTAGGAAATGATGCGCGTATTCATCTCATTGAACCGCTGGATGTAATCGATTTCCATAACTTTGCTGCGCGTTCGTATTTAATTTTAACCGACTCCGGCGGTGTACAAGAAGAAGCACCGTCCCTTGGTGTTCCGGTTCTTGTTCTTCGTGACACAACGGAGCGTCCAGAAGGAATTGATGCTGGTACATTAAAGCTTGCTGGAACGGATGAAGAAACGATTTTCACACTAGCAGATGAATTGCTTGGTAACAAAGAAGCGCATGATAAAATGGCGCATGCATCGAATCCATATGGGGATGGTCATGCATCTGAACGCATTGTCGCAGCGATTTTAAATCATTTTTCTGCTAAATAAAATATTGCTTCTTGTAAACCGTTGTGAAGGGGTCTCCTTTACAACGGTTTTTTTACTGTAAAATTTACGTAAATTGTTGAATTTTGTATGAATCCATATCTCTGTATCTATGAAAATAGTAAGATAATAAAGATGACAGAAAATGAAAGAAGGAGGAAGATTTTACTGGTGAATAGGTTTTGGAAAATTACATGCCCGATTGTACTCGTTTCTGCACTAGTCGTTGCACCCATTCCTTCATTGCATGCAGCTGCTCCTGTTTATACAAGCAGTGGCGGAGACGTGCATTATAACTGGGGTGCAGGCGGACCGCCTGGTATGCCGGCGGATCAGTTTGAAGCAAACTTTACACAGTCGAAATCGCTTGATGCTGGTGATTATTTCGTTCAAACATTGGCGGATGACCGGATTCAAGTAGCAGTGGACGGAAAATCGGTTATCGATCGCTGGACGCCGTCAGCCGGTCAAATTGATCGTGCGCTGCTGCCTAACATGACTGCAGGCAATCATGATGTGAAAACTCGTTATTATGAGGATTACGGAAATGCCGCTGTGTTCTCGGATGTCGTGCCGATGAATACGTGGCTCGCGTATTATTACAACAATGAAACGCTCTCTGGTCTTCCTGTCGCAGCCAAAACGATCGGACCTTCTCAAAAGCAAGGTCTCTCTGTTAATGATGGCTATGGTTCGCCGATGCCAGGTAATGTGAATAGCGACCATTTTTCTGCAAAATTTGCAACAGCGAAGCACATACAAGCAGGGCAATATATACTGCATGCAAAAGCCGATGATGGCATGCGGGTCTATATTGATGGCAAAAAGGTTTATGATGGCTGGGGCTACAATGGCTATCAGGATGATGTTGTAAAGGTAAATATTGCTGATCAAGCAACTACAAAGGACGTTCACTGGGTGGACGTAGAGTATTATGAAGCTTCGGGAGAAAGTAAACTCGAATGTTCGCTGACACCAGCCGATAGCACGGATAATACCTTTGTTCAAAACGGCGGAGACGTGCATTATAACTGGGGTTACGGTAGTCCAGCTGGATTTTCGTCTGATTATTTTCGTGCCCAGTT
Source organism: Ectobacillus sp. (assembly GCF_056992975.1). NCBI lineage: Bacteria > Bacillati > Bacillota > Bacilli > Caryophanales > Bacillaceae > Ectobacillus > Ectobacillus sp. The sequence goes on from NZ_JBXKMX010000255.1 coordinate 7,770, forward strand.
TAATCAAACAAAATCTGTAGCAGCGGGCGATTATTTTATTCAAACGCAGGCAGACGATGGTGTAAAGGTGAATGTAGATGGCAAAACAGTCATTGATCGCTTTACTCCTTCTGCCGGTCAAATCGATACCGCTATCGTACCAGGGCTATCAGGCGGTACGCATACGATTCAAACGAACTATCTAGAGGAAACGGGAAATGCTTTCGTATTCTCGGACATGGTGCCGTTTGATAACTGGCTCGCATATTATTACAACAATGAAACACTTTCAGGCTCGCCGGTAGCTGCGAAGACGCTGGATGCTTCGGCGGATAAAGGTTTGCATCAAGATAATGGGTACGGTTCGCCGATGCCATCTGTAGCAGCGGATCACTTTTCCGCTCGTTACGTAACAGCAAAGCATATGCCAGCTGGGCAGTATATTTTACGAGGCGGCGCGGATGATGGTATTCGTGTGTATGTAGATGATAAGCTTGTACTCGATCGCTGGACGTATAGTGCGTACCGAGAGGATGCTGTTATGGTTCCCGTTGCAGACAATCCATCGTTACCTGACGCAACAAAAGATGTTCATACGATTCGCGTGGAATATTTAGAGGCAGCAGGAAATAGCAAAGTAGATCTTACCGTAACGCCAAGCAATCAAGTAACAAGCCAAGGTACAACAGGCGTGTTTTATCCGAATACTACGCTTTCTGGTGCCGGCACTGTAGTGGATGGATTGAATGGGGTTGCCTTTAATTGGGGATACGGTGCACCGATTCCATCTATAGGGGAAGATCATTTCTCGGCAGCCTTCTATGAAAATAAAAATCTAGCAGCGGGTGAATACTTTGCCCAAACGGTTGCTGATGATGGTGTAAAGATGGAGGTTGATGGAAAATCGGTTATCGACCGTTTTACGCAGTCGGGACCACAGATCAATCATGCTCTCCTTGGGCAATTGTCACAATCTACGCACCAAGTGAAAACCTCCTACTTTGAAGAGGCAGGGGGAGCCGTTTTATTTTCTAATGTCGTTCCTTTAGATAGTTGGCTCGCCTACTATTATCCAAATCAATCCGTAGACGGGGCGCCAACCGCAACAAAAGTGCTACCTACGTTAAATGAAAATAATGGCTACGGTAGTCCTGTAAATGGAACCATTCCAGC